>JAITFE010000012.1 GCA_031281585.1 Bifidobacteriaceae bacterium
CCCCTCGTCCGAATCCCCCGCCGCCCGATGCCGTCCGCCCAGGTCTTGGGAACCGTGGCGGCAGGTCAGTTGGCTGGGTCGGGGATGTTGTACGGGAGGCGGCGGACGGCATCGGACAACGACTGGGCACGAGCCGACCGCGCGGGCGCCGAGGCGAGTTCGCGGTTGCGACGCTCGCAGAGGACCGCGGCCAGGTACCGTTCGGGGTGGGTGCCGGGCGGCGGCGGGGGAGCGGTCTGGGCGCCGACCTCGGCGGCCAGGGACGCGCCCAGCTGGTGGCGCGACTGCGGGGACAGCGAACCGGCTCGCAGCAAGAACTGCCGGGCCCTCAAAGCCAGCCCGTCGCTCAGGGCGCCGATGTCCGCGATCTGGGCCCACGGCGCCAACTCGGGGGGCATGGGCAGGGAAAGCACCTGCATGCGAACCCCTCGGGTGCGCATCGCGTAGGTTCCCGCCAAGAAGTCGCCGATCCGCTTGCCCCGGTCGTTGAACAGCATGGTCAAGAAGGCTGGAATCCCGGAGGTGACCCAAGTCTCGAAGACGGCGGCCAAAGCGCGCGTGAGCGCCTGCCGAAGCCTGATGGGACTGCCGTCGTCTTGGACAATGCGGATGCCCGTCGCCAACTTGCCGACCGACCGCCCCCGGCTGAGCGTCTCCACGGCGGTGGGGATCACCACGAAGAGGAGCGCCACCCCAATGGAAATGGCGGCGGCCTGGGCGGCCCCGTCCCAAGAGCCAATGCCAAGCAGATCCGCCAGCATGGCCAACAAGAAGCCCCCGGCCACCAGGACGCACAGGTCAAGAAGAAAGCCCAGCAGACGGATGCCGAACGAGGCGGGCCGCAATTCCAGCTTGACGGCCTCGCCGATCACGATCTCATCGCCGCGCATGGCTGCCTGCCGCTAGGGCTTGGCCCGCCCGCCAAGGCCGACTGCGGGGCCAGCCGCACAGCCAAGATGGGCTAAGGGAGCAGGACACTCCACTAGGGTAGCGGCGTGGACATTGAGGCGTTCGCCGCAGAGCGGGGGGCTGCGTGGGACCGGCTGCGCGCCCTGGCGGGCGAACGCAGGCTCACGGGCGCCCAGGCCGACGAACTGGTTTGGCTGTACGAACGGGTCGCCACCGACTTGTCGCAGTTGCGGTCCGAGGCCCCCGACCCGTCCTTGATCTCTGAGCTTTCGGCCCGCCTGGCGGACGCGCGGGCCAGGATCCTGGGCGCGCATGACACCTCCACCGGCGCCCTGCGCCGGTTCGTCGAGTTGACCATGCCGGAAGCCCTTTACCGCCTACGGTGGTGGGCGCTCGCCTGCACCGTCCTCAGCGTCGCGGTGGCCGTCGCCGCCGGCGTCTGGGTGGTGGTCCACCCGTCGGCGCTGGCGATCATGGGCACGCCCGAAGAGCAGGAGGAGTACGTCAACTCGGCCTTCGCCAACTACTACTCCGAATACGCGCACTCCAGCTTCGCCGCGTCGGTGTGGACCAACAACGCCCGGATCGCGGCGCTGTGCGTGGCGGGCGGCATCACCGGCATCTTCCCGGCGTTTGTGCTGTTCCAGAACGCAGTGTTGGTGGGCGCCACAGGCGGCATGATGGCGACCCACGGCGCGGCGGGCGTCTTCTTCAGCCTCATCCTGCCTCACGGACTGCTGGAGCTGACCTGCGTTTTTGTCGCCGGAGCGGTGGGTCTGCGCCTGTTCTGGTCCTGGGTGGCGCCCGGCCTGAGGACGCGGGCGCAGTCGCTGGCGAACGAGGGCAAGGCGGCCGCTGCGGCTGTGGTGGCTCTCAGCGTGGCCCTGGCCGTCAGCGGCCTGGTCGAGGGCTTCGTGACGCCGTCCGCGCTGCCCAGCGGGGTCAAGATCGCCATCGGCGCGCTGGTTTTGGCCGCCTTCCTCGCCTACATGCTGCTGGCCGGCCGCCGCGCGGCGGCCGTCTTGGCGGCGGAACGCGACTATTCGGCTCCCGTCTAGAGCCGGCCGGCCGCCTTCAGCGCCAGGTAGCGGTCAGCCACGGCGGGGGCCAGTGCCTCCGGCAAACCGGCCACCAACTGCGCGCCCACCGCCCGCAACCGGGTCTCCATGGCCCCGACCGCCAACTCCCTCCGTTCGGCGGCGGCCGCGTCGAACACCGCGTCCACGTCCTGACGGCCCGCGAGCATTTCGGCCGTCTGCGGGTCCCGAACCGTGGCGATCATCACCACGTGGCGGCGCAGCAGCGTGTCCAAGACGGGCGTGAGGCCCACCTCGACCAGCGCCGGGTCGGTGCTGGTGATGAGCACCACCAATGCGCGCTGGCGGACCCGGGCGCGAATCTGCCCGGCGATCAGCGTCCAGTTCGCCTCCACCAGCGCGGGTTCCACCAGGGCGAGTTGGTTGGCCAGTTCGGCCAACGCGGCCGAGCCGACAGCGGGCGCCATCCGCCCGCGCACCACCCTGTCCGCCGCCAGCAACTCAACCCGGTCGCCGCCGGCCGCCGCCAAGGCGCCCAGCAGCAGTGCCGCCTCGATCCCCGCGTCCAGCCTGGTCTGGTCGCCAACCCGCCCGGCCGCCCATCGGGAGGTGTCCAGGAAGATCAGCACCCGCCGGTCCCGTTCCGGCCGCCACGTGCGCACCATGACGTGCTCCGCGCGCGCTGTGGCGCGCCAGTCGATCGACCGCACGTCGTCCCCCAGGGCGTAGTCCCGCAGCGAGTCGAACTCGGTGCCCTCGCCCCGCACCTGCGAGGCCGCCCGCCCGTCCAGGTCCCGCAGCCGGGCCAGACGCGACGGCAGGTGGCGCCGCGACCGGAACTCGGGCAGCACCCGCACCCGCCCCGGCACCGCCACCGACCGCTGCCGCCCGGCCAGTCCCAACGGCCCAAAGCTGCGCGTCGTCACCCGGTCGGCTTCGAAGTCGCCCCGCCGCCGTGGCCGCAAGACCACGTCCATGCGCCGAGCCTCGCCCGCCGGCACCGCCAGGTCCTGGATCTCCCGTTCCGCCCCCGCCGATGCCGTCCACGCGTCCCGCACTTTCAGCCGCGCCTTCCGCCCGCTTGAGTTGGCCACCGTCAGGGTCGAGGTGGCCATCTCCGTCAAGCGGACCGCGCCGATCGGCTCGCGCGTGACACGCAACGCCTTGGGACTGGCGGCCAACGCCAGGTCGGCCAACGCCAGCGCGACCACCATAGCCGTCCACGCCAGCACCAGGACGGGCGCGGGCGCGAGCACGAGCGGGACAACGCCCAAAGCGAGCGCCGCGGGAAACCGCCAGGTGACCGCCATGCCGGTCAGCGGGGGACCGGAACCGTGGCCAGAATGGAGCCCAGGATGGTCTCCGCGCTGGCCCCCTCCGTCTCCGCCTCGACCCGCAGTTGGATGCGGTGGCGCAAGGCGGGCAAGGCGAGCGCTTTGACGTCATCGGGCGTGACGAAGGCCCGGCCCGCCAGCCAGGCCCAGGCGCGGGAGGCGGCCATCAAAGCGGTCGCGCCGCGGGGCGAAACACCCAACGCGACCGACGGCGCGGTCCGGCTTGCCCGGCAGATGTCGACTATGTAGCCCAGGACCTCCGGGTCCACCCGCACGCTGGCGGCGGCGGCGCGGGCTGCGGCCAGGGAGTCCGGGCCGGCGACAGCCCTGAGGCCCGCCCCCGCGAGGTTCCTGGGGTCGAAGCCCAGCGCGTGGCGCCCGACCACTTCGATCTCCTGGTCGCGGGGCGGCAGCGGCAACGTCAGCTTGAGCAGGAACCGGTCCAACTGGGCCTCGGGCAGCGGATAGGTGCCCTCGTATTCCACGGGGTTCTGCGTGGCGATCACCATGAACGGGCTGGGCAGCGGCCGGGGCTCGCCTTCGACGGAGACCTGGCGCTCCTCCATGGCCTCCAGCAGCGACGCCTGGGTCTTGGGAGGCGTGCGGTTGATCTCGTCGGCCAGCAGCAGGTTGGTGAACACCGGACCCGGCCGGAACTCGAACCGCGCGGTCCGCGAGTCGTAGATCAGCGATCCGGTGACGTCGCCGGGCATCAGGTCCGGCGTGAACTGGATCCGCTTGGCTTCCAGGTCCAGCGCCGCCGCGAGCGAGCGCACCAAGAGCGTCTTGGCAACTCCAGGCACGCCCTCAAGCAAAACGTGGCCGCCCGCCAACAGGCCGATCAGCAGGCCGGTCACGGCCGCGTCCTGACCCACCACGGCCTTGGCGACCTCGCCTCTGACCAGCCCCAACGCCGCGCGCGGGTCGGCTACGGCAGACCCTGGGAAGGGCGGGTTCGGCGGGGCGGGCCAGGCCGCCTGGGGGATCGGTTCGCTCATGGCGAGAGCACCTCTTTCTCCAATTGGTCCAAGTCCCGAGCCAAGGCGGCCAGTTGGCCGGCGGAAACCGGCGCGGGACCGTACAACAACTCGCGCACGTTCGCCTCGGGGCGGCTGGTGGCCTGCGCTATGCCGGCCACCAGCGTAGCGGGCTCGCTGCTCCAGCCCAGACCCAGAGCGGCGCCGGCGCGGGTGGCGGCGCCGGCCCGCAGCGCGGCTGCGGCGTGGCCCACCGCTTGGCTGCGCCGGTAGAGGCGTCCCAGGCCCACCGTCACCTCCGAGGCGGGCACCGTCACAGGCAGTTCGTCCGGCACGATCCGTCCCATGCGACGGCCGCGCCAAAGCGCGGCCCCGGCCGCGGCGATCACCAGTTGCAGCGTCGCCAGCTCCGCCCACGGCGGGAGCAAGCCCCACATGCCGGTCGGGGTTCCGGAGTCGTCTTCCCACCCGGCCACGTTCCAAACCAGGCGGCGGTGCCCGCCCAGGGCGCGCAAGGCGGTCGCCGCCCGGTCCCCGTCGGTGATGCCGCCGTTGGTGAACACCTCGGCGTCCTCGTAAACCCTCAAGCGCTCCTCAGGGATGCTCGACTCCAGGTATTCGCGCAGATACGGGTCGGGTTCTATAAGGACCACGTCGCATTCCGCGGTCGCGTACAACTCCTGTTGGGTGTCGCTGACCTCCGCCGAGCCGGCGATCGCCAACGTGGTGTCGCCAAAGGACTGCGCCACCGCCTCAGCGGTCGAGGGGGCCGCGATCACCGTGACGCCGTTCCGGCCGAGCACCTGGGCGACGGCCCTGGCCCCGTCCGGCGCCGGGTTGCCCACGCTCAGCCAGGTGTCATCCGTGGGGACCGTCAACAGCGCCGTCATGGTCAGCGCCAGTCCCAACGGGATGCCCAGGCCGAGGATCCAGGCGACGGCGGCGCGCCCCTTGCGGGGCCGGCCGGGATGGCGGCGGGCCCCCGGCGGCACGGGGAAACCGTTTGGGCCGGGTACTGCGCCCGCCGCCGGGGACGGAGGCGCGGCGAACGGGTCGGTGGCGTACGGATTGGCCGGCGCGGGCGAACCGGTCACGCCGCCACGACCTCGGCCAGCGGCTTGGCGGCGTCCGCCTGCGCGTCCAGATCGACGAAGAACTGGTACACGCGCTCGTCGCCGCGGGCGTTCCCGTAGGCGATCGCGTCGAACTGGTCGGCCGCGCTCCCCAAAGAGGCGGCCAAGGCTGGGAGGAGGCGAGCGGCATCGGCGGCCAACTCGTCGGCGGTGCGTCCCGGCCGGCGGTCCAAGATGACCCGGTCCTCCAAACGGCGGGCCATCGCCTGGAAGGCGAGAATCGAAGCCGCGCGCCAGTCGCCGGCGGCGGCCCGCTCACGGGCGGCGGCCCGCAACTCCTGGGCGCTGCGCTGTTCTTCGCCCAAGACCGGACCGGGGGCACGGGCGGCGATCCGGCGGCGCATCGGCCCGGCCACCCGCCACGCGATCAGCACGATCACCGCCACCGCGGCCAGCCCGACGGCGAACGCCTGCCACGGCGGGAGCGCCCCGAAACCCGGCATTTGGTCGAACAACCCCTGGACCCAATCTATGAGCCGTTCCAGCAGCGAGGGCTGACGGTGGTAGATGTTCTTGGACAACTCGTCCTCCAGCCAGCGCCGGGCCTCGGATGGGTCCGGGTCGAGGGGCGGGACCGCGAACAGCCTCATTGGGGCGGTTCCTCGGCGGCGCGCATCAGCGCCAGGTCCAGGCCCTCGGTGCGAATCCGGGCGTCAATGTAAAGCAGCGCCACAACGGAGGCGGTGAAAGGAGTGGTGATCAGCCCGGACAGGGCGGTCGCCAGCGCCAAGATCACCGCGGACAGCGCCGGGTTGTCCATTGCGAAGAAGACCGAGATGAAGGACGCGGGCGTGGCGAGAATCCCGGAGATGACCCCCACAATCAGGGAGGCGAGCAGGTAGATGCCAAGGCTCCGCCAGAACCGACCGCGCGTGAGTCGCCAGCCACGTTTCAGCGACGCGATGACGCCTTGCCCCTCCAGCACCAGCGTGGCGGGCGCGAGCAGGGTCCGGATGGCGATCCAGCCGACAGCGGCCACCATGCCCAGCCCGCCAAAGAAGATGAGGAGGAGTCCCACCGGTCCCATGGCGTCTTCGGCGATCGCGACCCCGGCCCCGACAATCATCGCGATCGGAATGATCATCGCCCCGAGCATCATCAACGCGATCAGCAAGGTCAGCCCGATCAGCCTGGGCACCCGCCCGCCAATCGCCCGCCAGGCCGAGGCGATGGTCACCTTCCGGCCGATCGCGCCTTGGGCCACGGCCTGGGTCAGCATGCCGCTCAGGATGGTGGTCCCCAGGAAGCTCACAATGTAGCCGATCCCGCTGCCGAGCACCGCGTTGAGCTCGTACGCGAAGGCGTTGCCGTAGCCGCTGGTCGGCGCCATCGACACGAAATAGGTCGGCACCGCCTGCGCGGCGGCCGCGATGATCACCACCACGGCGGTCAGGCCAAACATGACCGAGGGGGCGAACCGGATGGAGCGGAACGCGCCGTCGAAGATGTCGGCCAGGCGCAGCGGCCGCAGCGGAATGGTGCCGGGTCGGCTCACAAATGGGGCAGGCGCGCCATAGGGCGGCGGCGCGAACGGCGGCTGCCCGTACTGCGGGGCCCCATATTGCGGCGGGCCGTATTGGGGTTGCCCGTACTGCGGTTGCCCGAATTGGGGCGCCCCATACTGAGGCGGCCCGTACTGCGGGGCCCCATATTGCGGTTGCCCGTACTGCGGCTGGGTGTATTGGGGCTGGGCGTACTGAGGCGCGTCGTACTGAGGCTGCGCGGCGGGCGGCGGATACGGCGTGGGCGGAGGATCGCCAAAAGTGCCGAACGGCCCTTGCTGATAGGGCCCTTGCTGCGGGTTGCTCGGTTCGCTCATGTTTCCAAACTCCGGTGCCGGTGTCTGGACCCACCATAGCCGCCGCGACCGCTCCCAAGCACCCGCCGGGGCAGGTACACGGCTTCGACGAGGAGTCCCGAAGGGCCAGGCCGTAGAATCACCTCGATGCTTGTTACCTCGACCGATACCCCCGCGACCGGAGACTTGAGCGATGCCGCCGCCGCCGTCGCGCGGGGCGAGTTGATCGTGATCCCGACGGACACGGTCTACGGTCTTGGGGCCAATCCCTTTGACGCGGCCGCGACGGCCCGTTTGTTCGCGGCCAAGGCGCGGCCCACGGACATGCCGCTGCCCGTGCTGGTGGCGGACCTGGCGGCGGCGCGGACCCTGGCGGCCGAGTGGCCGCAAGCCGCCGAGCGCCTCGCCCAGGCTTTCTGGCCGGGTCCCCTGACCATCATCGTGGCGGCCGCGCCGTCGGCCGGCCTGCGGCTGGGCGGGTCCGGCCGGACCGTCGGCCTGCGCCAACCGGACCACCCGACCGCGTTGGCGTTGCTCAAAGCGACGGGCCCGCTCGCGGTCACCTCGGCGAACCGCTCGGGGGAGCCCCCGGCCACCACCGCCGCCGATGCCGTGCGTCAGCTTGGCCCCGCAGTCGCCGTCTGCGTTGACGCCGGCCGGGCGCCGGGAGAAGTCCCGTCAACGGTCGTGGACCTGAGCGGTCCGGAGCCGCTGGTGCTGCGGGAAGGCGGGATCGGGCAAGCCGAATTGCGCGGGGCGCTGGGCGGCCGGGCTGGGCGGCCGGCGTGAGGACCTACCTGATTCTGGCCGGGATCGCGGCGGTGGTGACGGCTTTAATGGTGCCGTTGGTGCGGCGCCTGGCGTTGGCCACGCGCGCGGTCACGCCTGTGCGCGCGCGAGACATCCACACGGTCCCAACGCCTCGGCTGGGCGGCTTGGCCATGCTGGTCGGCATAGCCGTGGGCCTGGCCACAGCCTCGCAGGTGCCGTTCTTGGGCCCGGTTTTCACGGACTCCGCGCCCTGGGGGGTGGTCGCGGCCGCGGCTTGCGTGTGCCTGCTGGGGGCGCTTGACGACTGGTTTGAACTGTCCTGGCCCACTAAACTGGCGGGCCAGGTGCTGGCGGCCGGGTTCTTGGCCTGGCAGGGCGTGCAGTTGATCACACTGCCGGTGGCGGGTCTGACGATCGTCTCTTTTCGGGTCAGCTTGGTGGTCACCATCATCGTGGTGGTCGCCACCATCAACGCGATCAATTTCGTGGACGGGTTGGACGGCCTGGCGGCGGGCATGGTGGCGATCGGCGGCGGCGCCTTCTTCATCTACTCCTACCTGTTGTCCCGCCAGTCCGGCGCGGCCAACTACGCGACTCTGGCGGCTCTGATCCTGGCCTTGACCGTGGGGGCCTGCATCGGCTTTTTGCCCCACAACCTCAACCCGGCCCGGATTTTCATGGGCGATTCGGGCTCAATGCTGTTGGGCCTGCTTTTCGCCGCCGCCACGATCTCCGTGACGGGCCAGATCGACCCCGGGGCGGCCAAGGTCACCCAGGGGCAGGCCCTTGGCGCGTTCGTGCCGATCGTCCTGCCGTTCGCGGTGCTGGCCCTGCCGCTGCTGGACATGCTGATGGCGGTGGCGCGGCGCATGCGGGCGGGCCAGTCACCCTTTAAGGCGGACCGCATGCACCTGCATCACCGTCTGCTTCGCTTGGGGCACACCCAACGCCGCGCCGTCGCGATCATGTACGTGTGGACGGCGGTCTTGGCCTTCGGCACGGCGGGGCTGGCCGTCTTCCACACCCGCCAGCTGGCGGTCTTCCTGGCCGTGGGCGTGATCTTGGCCCTTGTTCTGACCTTGGCGCCGCACCGGCGGCGGCGTCCCGCGCACAAGGCGTCCGGACCGTCGGCGCCTCGCCCCGAACCCACTTTGGAGGAGAATCCCGATGAACGCAGCGAATGACCCCAAGACGAACCCCGTTCCGGAGGAGCCCGGCGGCGCGAACCCGGTCGGCTCCGGCGGGATCGACTATGGCCGCGTCGGGGTGCAACTGGGCGTTCTGGCGGCCGTGCTGGCGGTGGGCGGCGGCGTTCTGGGCTACCTGCTGGCGGGAGGCAAAGGCCTGTGGGGCGCGCTCATGGGGGCCGTCATCGTCGGGGCGTTCTTTGGCGCCTCGGCGGTGGTGATGCACCTGTCGAAGACCGCCGAGTCGAAGGCGCGGAACCTACTGATCGCCTGGTTCGCCAAGCTGGTGGGCCTGTTCGTCATCATGTTGGCGCTCAATCAGGCGACCTTTATCAGCCGCCCGGCGCTGGGAATCACCATTCTGGTGGGCGTCATAGGGTCGTTGGTCCTAGAAGGTCGCGTGGTTTGGAGTGCACGCATTACCCCCGGACCGGGCCAAACGCCCGGCCAGCGCCCCTGACCAGACGGCCGTTGGTCCCAATTGTGGTAGGTTTGTGACGGCCCACTGACCATTCACCTGCTCCGGCAGGCCATAGCCGTTCGGCGAAGAAGCGACTATGGAAGAGACCCCTTCT
This sequence comes from Bifidobacteriaceae bacterium, assembly GCA_031281585.1. NCBI lineage: Bacteria > Bacillati > Actinomycetota > Actinomycetes > Bifidobacteriales > Bifidobacteriaceae > Bifidobacteriaceae bacterium. Next base: position 9,722 of record JAITFE010000012.1, read on the forward strand.
AGGAGTCATGGACTTGTCCTCCATCTTGAGCGAGCCGGCGGCCCTGCTGAGTTCCAGCGGCGGCGAAGGCGGCGGAATGCACATGCCTACCCTCGACGAGCTTTTCCCGGCTCCGTTTTGGCGGATCGGGGACTGGTTCGAGTTCAACCGACTGGACCTGATCAGGGTCCTCGCCACCGTGGCGTTGGTGGTGTTGATCTACCTGGGCGCCCGGCGGACCCGCCTGGTCCCCACCCGGGGCCAGTCGACGTTCGAACTGGCGATGGGCTTTGTCCACCACCAGATCTGCGAGGCGGCCATGTCCCCGGCCATGGCGCGGAAGTACCTGCCGTTCATCGCCACGGTCTTCTTCGGCGTGCTGGCCTTGAACATCACCGGCGTCCTGCCGTTCTTGAACATCTCCTCCAACGGCCTGGTGGCGGTCCCCATGATCCTGGCCGTGTGCGCCTGGGTCGCGTTCGTGGCCCAGGGCATCAAGTCCCACGGCCTGGGCCACTACCTGGCGGACAACCTCTTCCCCAAGGGCGCCCCGAAGCTGATGTACATTCTGCTGACCCCGATCGAGTTCCTCTCGACCTTTGTTCTGCGGCCGGTCACGCTGACTGTCCGTCTCATGGCCAACATGATCGCGGGACACTTCCTGCTGACGGCCTTCTTCGTGATGACCAGCTACCTGGTGATCGACGGCTCCGGGGTCATGAAGGGCCTGGGCATCCTGACCATCGCCGCGTCCTTCCTGTTCGTGGTCTTCGAGATCTTCATCGCGGGCCTGCAAGCTTTCATCTTCGCCATACTCACATCCGTCTACATTGGGCTCGCCAGCGAAGAGCACTGATGTGAACCAGCCGGCCCAAGTCGCTTGGGCCGGCCAGCACCAACCGAAAGGAATAACTGTGGACGTACTAGCCGAAATCAGCGGCAACCTGAATGCCATTGGCTATGGCTTGGCGGCGATCGGCCCCGGCATTGGCGTGGGCATCTTGGTGGGCAAGACCCAGGAGTCGATCGCCCGCCAGCCCGAACTGCGCGGCTCTTTGATGGGCACCATGTTCATTGGCGCCGGCCTGGCTGAAGCCCTTGCCCTGCTCGGCTTGGTGGCCGGCTTCCTGTTCACCTGATCATGTGGCTCGCAGAAGGCGCACCGAAGGGGATAGCCCTGTTCATCCCGCCGTGGGATGAGGTCATCATCTCCGCCCTCTGCCTGGGCGTGATCGCCTGGGTGATCGCTAAGTACGGCGTGCCGCGCTACCTCCAGGTGCTGGACGAACGGGCCCTGGTCATTGAGGGCGGCATCAAGCGGGCGGAAGAGGCCGAGGCGGAGATAGCCCAGATCAGGTCCGGTTTGGACAATGAGAAGGAAGCCGCCCGGCTTGAGGCGGCGCGGGTTAGGGAGGACGCGAAGGCGGACGCCAACGCCATCGTGGCGGAGTCCAAGACCAAGGCGAGCGACGAGGCCCGGCGGATCGCCGAGGCCGCCCAGCGGCAGATCGACTCCGAACGGCGGGCGGCGGAAGTCTCCCTCCGGCAGGACGTGGGCGCCCTGGCGACCGAACTGGCGGAGAAGATAGTCGGCGAGTCGCTCAAAGATTCGGCCCTGGCCGGCCGCGTGATCGACCGCTTCTTAGCGGATCTTGAGAGCCAGGCGGCAGCCGGAAAGAGCGCGTGATGCTGGGAGGTAGTGCCGCGTCGTTGGCCCAGGCCAAGAAGTGCCTGGCCGGCGTGTTGGCCAAGCAGCCGAAAAAGGCTTCGCGGATCGGGGACGAGTTGTTCGCCCTGACGGACGCGCTGGACGGCGATCCGGCGCTCGCCAGGGCGTTGACCAACCCGAACCGGGAGCCGGCGGCGAAGCAGTTGCTGGTGCGCCAGGCGATGGCGGGCCACTTCGAGCCGGCCGTGGACCTGGCGGCGGTCACGGCCGCTTTGCGCTGGTCCAAGGACGGCGACTTGGCGGACGCCCTGGAGATCATGGCGTTCGACGCCAACCTGGCGGCCGCGCAGGCGGAGAAGCTGCTCAAGCAGGTCGAGGCGGAATTGTTCGACGTGGACGCGGTTCTCCGCAACAACCGCGACTTGCGCACCGCCTTGGGCGACCTGGTCGCGGAGCCGGGCGCCAAGCAGCGGCTGGTCGAACGGGTCTTCGCCAAGGCGGTCCTGCCTCAAACCCTGGACCTGCTGCGTCGGGTGGTCTCCCATCCGCGCGGCCGGGGCATCCGCTACTCGCTGCAGTACGTGGGGTCCTTGGTGGCGGAACGCCGGAACCGCCTTGTGGTGGCGGTCACCAGCGCGGCGCCGCTGAGCGGCAAGCAAACCGACGCGCTGGCGAAACTCCTGGCGGCCAAGTACGGCCGCGACATTCAGCTGAACGTGTCAATTGACCACTCGGTGATAGGCGGCCTGCGCGTGCGTGTCGGCGACCAGGTGGTCGACGGCTCGCTGCTGACCAGATTCACCGACCTCAGGCGCGACTTGGCCGCGTGACCCGACAAGATTTCGAAGGAAAGAGAACATGACTGAGCTGAGCATTCGTCCCGAGGCCATTCGCCAGGCGTTGGACGAGTTCGTCGAGTCCTACAAGGCGGCGCCGGCGGCGACCGAGGAGATCGGCCGCGTCACCATGGCCGGTGACGGGATTGCCCAAGTTGAGGGCCTGCCCGGCGTGATGGGCAACGAGTTGCTGCGTTTCGCGGACGGGACCCTGGGCATTGCCCAGAACCTGGACGTGCGGGAGATCGGCGTGATCGTGCTGGGCGAGTTCGCCGGCATCGAGGAGGGCCAAGAGGTTCGCCGCACGGGCGAGGTGCTGTCCGTGCCTGTGGGGGACGCCTACCTGGGCCGGGTCGTGGATCCGCTGGGCGTGCCAATGGACGGCCTGGGTGAGATCGAGACCCACGAGCGCCGCGCGCTGGAGCTGCAAGCGCCCACGGTCATGCAGCGCCGCTCGGTCCACGAGCCGCTGCAGACCGGCCTCAAGGCGATCGACTCCCTGATTCCGATTGGGCGGGGGCAGCGCCAGTTGATCATTGGCGACCGCGGCACCGGCAAGACCGCCATCGCGACGGACACCATCATCAACCAGAAGGCGAACTGGGACAGCGGGGATCCGAAGAGGCAGGTCCGCTGCATCTACGTGGCCGTCGGCCAGAAGGGTTCCACCATCGCGGCGGTCCGGGCCGCCCTGGAAGACGCGGGCGCGCTTGAGTACACCACCATCGTGGCGGCCCCGGCGTCCGATCCGGCGGGCTTCAAGTACCTGGCCCCGTACACCGGCAGCGCGATCGGCCAGCACTGGATGTACCAGGGCAAGCACGTCTTGATCGTGTTCGACGACCTGTCCAAGCAGGCCGAGGCCTACCGGGCCGTGTCTCTCCTGCTCCGCCGCCCGCCGGGCCGCGAAGCCTATCCGGGCGACGTCTTCTATCTGCACTCGCGCCTCCTGGAACGCTGCGCCAAGCTGTCCGAGGCGATGGGCTCCGGCTCAATGACCGGTCTGCCGATCATTGAGACCAAGGCCAACGACGTGTCCGCGTACATCCCGACCAACGTCATCTCCATCACGGACGGCCAGATCTTCCTGCAGTCGGACTTGTTCAACGCCGACCAGCGCCCGGCCGTGGACGTGGGCATCTCGGTGTCCCGCGTGGGCGGGTCCGCCCAGGTCAAAGCGATGAAGAAGGTCGCGGGCACGCTCAAAATCGACTTGGCCCAGTACCGCGACCTGGAGGCGTTCGCCATGTTCGCCTCAGACCTCGACGCGGCCTCGCGGCAACAGCTGACCCGCGGCGCCCGCCTCATGGAACTGCTCAAGCAGCCGCAGTACACGCCCTACCCGGTGGAACGGCAGGTCGCCGCGATCTACGCCGCCACCAAGGGCTACCTGGACCGCGTGCCGCTGGACAAGGTCCACGAATACGAGCGCGACCTGCTGGACTACCTGGACCGCCGGACCGAGGTCCTGGCGACCATCGCCCAGACAAACGACCTGGCGCCTGAGACGGAGGCCGCGCTGAAGGCAGGCGTGGAGACCTTCACCAAGGAGTTCCTGCTCACTATTGGCGTGCTGACGTCCCCGGAGGAAGTCGAGCCGGGCGAGGCGGACTTGGAGCAGGAGCAGATCAAGCTGAAGAAGCGGGGCTGACTCGATGGCGGGTTCGCAAAGGGTTTACCGGGCGCGCATCAAGTCCACCCAGTCCCTGAAGAAGATCTTCCGGGCAATGGAGTTGATCGCGGCCAGCCGGATTGGCCGGGCGCGTGACGCGGCCGCGCGCCAGCGGCCCTACGCCGCCGCGCTGACCAGGGCGGTCTCGCTGGCCGCCACCCACGTCGGCGAGGAGATCCGGCACCCGCTGCTGACCGAGCGGCCGGATGTGAAGCGGGTGGCCCTGCTGGTCATGGCGGCGGACCGGGGCATGGCCGGCGCCTACACCGCCAACGTTCTGAGGGAGGCGGAGGCCCACGCCGCCGAACTGGCGGAGCAGGGTTTCCAAGTGGACCGCTATGTGGTGGGCCGGCGCGCCTTGAGCTACTACGAGTTCCGGGGCGTCCCAGTCCGCCGGGCGTGGCTCGGCTCCTCCGACTCGCCCTCCTTCCCGGTCGCCAAGGAGATCGCGAGCACGCTTTTGGCGGCGTTCACGGCGCCCGCCGAAGCCGACGATGCCGTTGGGCAGCTTCACGTTGTCTACACCCATTTCAAGAACATGGTTTCCCAGGCGCCGCGCATGGTGCGGATGCTGCCGCTGGAGTTCGTGGAGGACGTGGCGGACCCGGAGGCGATCATCCAGGTCGAGGAGCGGGTGACCGCCCAACTCGCCAAGGCCGAGATCTTCCCCCTGTACAGCTTCGAGCCCAGCCCCGCCGGAGTGCTGGACGCGCTGCTGCCGCGCTACGTGCGCAGCCGCATCCTGGACTGCCTGCTGCAGGCGGCGGCATCGGAACTGGCGAACCGGCAACGGGCCATGCATACCGCCACGGACAACGCCGAAGACCTGGTGCGCAAGTACACGCGGCTGGCCAACCAAGCCCGCCAAGCCGACATCACGCAGGAGATCAGCGAAATCGTTTCCGGCGCGGACGCCCTGGCGGCCGGCCGATGACCACAAACGGACCAACCAAACCGGAGGAAGACCAAGAGATGACCAGCACCACTGTAGAAGCCGAGGTCACGCGCAACCCGGCGCCCACCCAGGGGCGGGTGGCACGGGTGATTGGGCCCGTCGTGGACGTCGAATTCCCGGGCGACGCGATTCCCGAGATCTATAACGCCTTGACCACCGAGATCGAACTGGAGGAGGAGGGCGCCGGCAAGCGGCGCATCACCGTCACCCTCGAGGTCGAACAGCACCTGGGCGACAACCTGGTCCGCGCCATCGCCATGAAGCCGACTGACGGCCTGGTCCGCGGCGCCGTGGTCCAGGACACCGGCGGCCCCATCTCGGTGCCCGTGGGCGACGTCACCAAGGGCCACGTGTTCAACGTGATCGGCGACGTGCTCAACCTGGAGCCGGGCGAGGAGCTCAAGGTGACGGAGCGGTGGGGCATCCACCGCGACCCGCCGCCGTTTGACGAGCTGGAGGGCCGGACCCAGATGTTCGAGACCGGCATCAAGGTGATCGACCTGCTGACGCCGTACGTCCAGGGCGGCAAGATCGGCCTGTTCGGCGGCGCGGGCGTCGGCAAGACGGTGCTGATCCAGGAGATGATCTACCGGGTGGCCAACAACCACGACGGCGTGTCCGTGTTCGCCGGCGTGGGGGAGCGCACCCGCGAGGGCAACGACTTGATCGCGGAGATGACCGAGTCCGGCGTGATCAAGCAGACCGCGCTGGTGTTCGGCCAGATGGACGAGCCGCCGGGCGTGCGCCTGCGGGTGGCTCTGTCCGCTTTGACCATGGCGGAGTACTTCCGCGACATCCAACACCAGGACGTGCTGTTGTTCATCGACAACATCTTCCGTTTCACGCAGGCTGGCTCGGAGGTCTCCACCCTGCTGGGCCGCATGCCGTCCGCCGTGGGCTACCAGCCGAACCTGGCAGATGAGATGGGCGAGCTCCAAGAGCGCATCACCTCGACGCGCGGCCACTCGATCACGTCGATGCAGGCCATTTACGTGCCGGCGGACGACTACACCGACCCGGCCCCGGCCACCACGTTCGCGCACCTGGACGCCACCACCGAACTGTCCCGCGACATCGCCTCGCGCGGCCTGTACCCGGCGGTGGACCCGCTGGCCTCCACCTCCCGCATCCTGGACCCGCGCTACGTGGGCGAGGACCACTACGCTACCGCCACCAGGGTCAAGCAGATCCTCCAGCGCAACAAGGAGCTCCAGGACATCATTGCCATTCTGGGCGTGGACGAATTGTCCGAGGAAGACAAGATCGTGGTTAACCGGGCCCGGCGCATCCAGCAGTTCTTGTCGCAGAACACCTACATGGCCACCCAGTTCACCGGCGTGGAGGGCTCGACAGTGCCTTTGGGGGAGACTATCGAGGCGTTCCGGCGCATCGCCGACGGCGAGTTCGACCATGTGGCCGAGCAGGCCTTCTTCAACATCGGCGGCCTGGAGGACCTGGAGCGCAACTGGGCCAGGCTGCAGAAGGAACTTGGCTGACATGGCGGCGCTGAACGTCGAGGTCGCGGACTGGGAGGGCCAGGTCTGGCAGGGGCTGGCCAGCTTTTTCACCGCGCCCAGCGTGGATGGCTCGATCGGCGTCTACCCGCGTCACGAGCCGCTGCTGGCCATTCTGCGCGAGGGCGAGGTCAAGATTCTGGCCGTCGACGCGCCGGAGGCGATTGTTCGCATCACCGGGGGGTTTCTGTCCGTCGATTCCGATATTGTGACCGTAGTCGCGGACGAGGCGCGACTGATGACGCCAGCCAAATAGCCTCTGGAGGGAGTAATGCCGCAAGCGCTAGCCGTCACGCTGGTTGGCGCGCTAGTTGTGGCGGTCGGCCTGCTCGGCTTGGTGTGGCTGCGCTGGCAGTACCTGCGGGCCCGCCCCGGCTACTTCCCCTGCACGGTCGTCGAGGGAGAGGGCGCGAAGCGCCGCGAGCGCACCGGCCTGGCGGCTTTTGGGCCGCTGGCGTTGGATTGGTTTGCCCGCGACTCGCTCAGCCCCGCACCCGCGCACCAGTGGCCCAGGCGCGGCCTGACCATCAAGACGCGCCCTTTAGACGACTCCTCAAGGGGCGGCTGGCAGGTCGTCAACCTCAATTCGGACGGCACGGGTTACCTGTTGGTGATCTCACGCGGCGCCTCGAGCGGGCTCTTGTCCTGGATCGAGGCCGGTCCCAGCCGCTCTGACACCGCCCCCTGACTCCGGCCGCCAGAGCTCGCCCTCCCCGCCGGCCGCGCGCGCCAACTGGAACAGCAGGTCGGACAGCCGGTTCAGGTAGCGCAGCGCCTCGGGGTTGAGACCGCCTTCGCCGCCGATGCCGTGCGCCCCTGCAGCGTGCCAGGCCGCCCGTTCCGCCCGCCTCGCCACCGTGACCGCCAGATGAAGGTGGGCGGCGGCCGGCGGCCCACCGGGCAGAACGAACGAGCGCAGCGGTCCGAGTTCCTCGGCCAGGTCCTGGATGACCTGGTCCCAGGCGGCCGTCCGGGCCTGATCGACGCGGGGGACGCTCCGACGGCGCGACCGGACGGGACAGGCGGCGGGCAGCGGCGTGGCCAGGTCGGCCCCCAGGTCGAACAATTCTTGGAGCAACTGTTCGGCCCAGCGGTCCAACCGGGGCGCCAGGCCGAAGGCGCGGGCCACCCCGATGGCGGCCGCGGCCTCGGCGACCGAGCCCACGGCCTCAATCCGGGGGTCGGTCTTCGACACGCGGCTGAGGTCCCCCAACTGGGTCAAACCGTCGTCGCCGGCGCGGGTGGCGATCCGAGACAACACAACCATGCGGGCCAGCCTAACCGCCCCGGCCGGCGGGGCGGCCATAATGAACTGGTGCGGAGAGTGAATCGGGTGGTGGCCGTCATGGCCGCCTTGGCGGTGGCGGGCGGTTGCCAGCTTGTGGGTCAGGGAAGCGGAAACCCCTCCGCGGCGCCCACAGTCGGGCTGGAGGAGGCCCGGAAGCAGGCCGCGGCGGTGGTCGCGGGGATGACCCTGGAGCAGAAGGCCGCCCAGCTGATCATGGCGCCGCTGCGGCCCGGCGACGACCCGGCCGTCCTGGCCAGTCGTCAGGTCGGGGCGGTGGTGCTGCTGGGCGACGGCTGGGATTCGGCCGCGAAGGTCAAGGCCGCGACGGCGCCCCTGCGCGAGGCGGCTGAGGAGTGGCCGGCCCGGCTCTGGATCGCGGCCGATCAGGAGGGCGGACAGATCCAACGGCTCCGGGGAACCGGCTTCGAGACCATCCCGGACGGGATCGGGCAAGGGAAAATGAAGCCGCGCGAACTGCGGGAGGCGGCGCAAACCTGGGGCGGCGAGCTTCTGGACGTGGGGGTCAACCTGGACTTGGCGCCGGTCGTGGACCTGGTGGACCCGGCGGATCGCCAGGCCAACGCGCCGGTCGGGTCGCTGCGGCGCGACTATGGCCTGGACGCCGCCGGGACGGCCGAACACGCGAAGGCCTTCATCGAAGGCATGAGGGCTGCGGGTGTGGGCACGGCGGTCAAACACTTTCCCGGGCTGGGCCGTGTCACCGGGAACACCGACCTGACCACGCAGGGGGTTGAGGACGCGGTGACGGACCGTGAGGCCGAGTCGGTCCAGGCCTTCGCCGACGTTTTCGAGGCGGGCCCCACCATGGTCATGGTGTCGGTGGCGACCTACTCGAAGATGGACCCGACCGGACCGGGCGCGCTCTCTCCGACCGTGATCATGGGGCTGCTGCGGGAGCAATTGGGCTGGCGGGGCGTGGTGGTCTCGGATTCGCTTTCCGCGGCCGCGGCCGCGGTCAATGTCTCCGGGCCGTTGTCGGTGGAGGACAGGATTCTGACGTTCCTCGGGGCCGGCGGCGACATCGCGTGCTTCGGCGTGGCGGACGAGGCGTGGGCGGCGCTGGACGGCCTGATCGCCAAGGCGCAGTCCGACCCGACCGTGGTGGAAATGATCGACCAGGCGGCCATGCGGGTGATCGCGGCCAAGGCCCAGGCGGGGCTGGTCTGATGCGGCTGGTGGTGGCGCACTGTGCGGTCGACTATTCGGGGCGGTTGGGCGCCCACCTGGACCCGGCCCGGCGCCTGCTCATGCTGAAGGCGGACGGCTCGGTCCTGATCCACGCCGACGGCGGCTCCTACAAGCCGCTGAACTGGATGAACCCGCCCTGCAGGCTGGTCGAGCTGGAGCCGGAGCCGGCCGAGGCGGAGGCCGGCGTGCAAGCGGTCTGGGAGGTCAGCCACCTCAAGAGCGACGACCGTCTGCGGATCCAGCTGTATGAGATCCTGCATGACATCGACACCCCCCTGGGGACCGAGCCGGGGCTGGTCAAGGACGGCGTGGAAGCGCACCTGCAGGCGCTGCTGGCCGAACAAGTCGAGGTGGTGGGACCCGGTCTGAGGCTGATCCGGCGGGAATACGCGACCGCGATCGGGCCGGTCGACTTGCTGCTGCGGGACGCGGCTGGAGGCACTGTCGCCGTGGAAGTCAAACGCCGGGGGGACATAGATGGAGTAGAACAACTCACTCGTTATGTGGAATTACTCAAACGCGACCCTTTGTTGACGCCGGTTCGCGGCGTGCTGGCGGCCCAGGCGATCAAGCCCCAAGCCCAAGTGTTGGCGCAGGACAGAGGTCTGGACTGCGTGATTCTCGACTACGACGCGATGCGGGGGATGGACGATCCGTCGACCCGCTTGTTCTAGCTTTGGCATAGCTTTGGCATAGTCGGGCCCCCGGCGGGCGGCGGATGCGGCATGCTAGACGGGTCACACGACCCCAACGTGTCGCTCAGGAGAGTGCGGTGTCCAAAGCAGTACCACAGCCACGGTCCTACCATGGCTCCCTCATCACTTACGTCGGTTGCCCCATAGAGATTTGGGATGATCCCGGCGACCCCCGCCCCCATGCCGCCACCCTGACGATTGACGCTCTCGAAGAGCTGGACCTTCCCCCAATCGCCGAGGTGGACGCGTGGGAGGCGGTGGAGGACCTCGAAGCGGAGGCCGCCGCCGTGCGCGGCGTCCCGCCGTGGAGCGCGCTGAAGGAGAACGCGGCCTCGCAAGCGGGCATTTCCCGCCCCGTCACCGTCTCGGTCGTGGCCGCGCTGCTGCTGATCCTGGCCATGGTGCATGGGCTGGGGGCTCTTGGGTCGCTGTCGCTGGGACTGCACGGGCGCGGCATCGGATCGGCGGTCATCGCCGGTTCGCTGGCCCTGATTGTCGGAGTGGGCGAGGTCGTGTGCGCGGTGCAGGTCTCCCGCGGCAAAGGCTGGGCGCGGGTCGTGGTCGCGTCGCTCGGCATGCTGGTGCTCTTGTGGCTGACCATGGCGCCATGGTCGCCGGGGACCATGACGGTGGTGGTGTTCGCGGTCTGGCTGGCCATCGGGGCGCTGCTGGCCCATCCGCTGACCTCTCGGTTCTTCGCCGCGACGAGCGCGGTACCGGCCGAGGTCTGATTCGGCCTTGGGCGCACGCCCGCGTGCGGGCGTCCCGCGCCGCTTAGGATGGCTTGGTGCCAAGGGGATCGCGGAGGGCCAAGTTGGCCGCGCGGCCGCCCCGGCCGCTTGACTTGGAGCGGGCCCGCGGCGGCCTGCCGACCCGCGCGACCGCCCGCGACGGACGCGAATTCTTCGTCTCGCCGCCCTCGCCCAGTCCCAAGGGCTATGTCTGCCCGGGCTGCGGCGCGGGCGTGGCCCCCGGCCAGACCCAGGTCACCGCGTGGGAGGCCGAATCGCTGCTGGGCGGGGAGGCGGCTCTGGAGTTGCGCCGCCATTGGCACCTGGCCTGCTGGCGAAGCTTCGCGGGTCGCTAGCCGCGCTGGCGACGGAACCGGCCCCGGTCCGACTCGGCCGGGGCCTGGCCCGCGGTGACGGCGGCGCCTTCGACCGTGTAGACCGAGTCCGCGACCACGTCCGGGCGGGAAAAGACCAAAGCGGACACGGATTGATCCGGGGTCAGCGTGGCGAGGACGGCGCCGTCCGGCCCGGCCACGGCGATGGGGCTGCCGCCCTCGCCGCCGCCGTCCAAGGTCGCGTAGAGCCAGCCCTGGGTCGATTCGGATTCGGGCGGCATGATCGAGCCCCGGCTTTGGCCCAAGCCGTACGCGATCACGGTTCCGCCCGTGACGACCGGGCCACCGTCGGCTATGTCGAACGGCCCGTTCATGCCGTTCGCCGGGGCGTAGACGGTGATTTCGCCCCCGGAGATGACGCCGGGCCCGTTGGAGTCGATCCCGTCCGAACCGGCGTGAACCGTCAGCACCCCTCCGGTGATGGTCAACTGCACGCCGTATTGCACGCCCATCGCGCCGCCCGGCCGACCGCCGCTTTGGCCCGGACCCGGCCCTCCCGGGGCGCGCGAGGGCCGGCCGCCGGCCCAGTCCCGCCGGCCGCCGCCCTCCTGGCCGCCTTCGGAGCTTTGACCGGCGGCGGCGTTGACGGCATCGTCGCTGGCGGTGATCGTGACCTCGCCTCCGGCCACCACCAGAACCGGGGCCTCCAGGCCCTCCTTGCAGTCGGTGACCAAGGTCGCGCCGCCGTCCACGACCAGCGTTTGGTCGCCGTGGATCGCGTCGTCGCCGCAGGCGAGTTCCGCCACGCCGCCCGTGACCAGTGCGGAGGTCGCCGCGTCGACGCAGTCCGTCCCCGCGTTGACCTTGAGTTCGCCGCCCTCCAGCAGCACGTAGCCAGCCCCCGGATCCTCCGAGTTGGTGGCTTTGAGGCCGTCGCCGCCGGCGTCCACCGTCAAAGAGCCGCCGGTCAAGCGCAGGTAGTCGCGGCCCTTGACCGCGTCATCGGCGGCCTTGACGGTGACGTTCCCGCCGGCGATCACCAGGCCGTCTTTGCCGGCTATGCCGTCCCCGGCCCGGCCCGTCACCGTCAACGCTCCCGAGCCGGCCAATGTCAGGTCCACCTTGGAGAACAGCGCGGCGTCCGGCTCCTCGCCCGCGTTCTGGTAGACGGCGGCGTCCGTCAGGGTGTTGGCCGATCCGTCGGCGAGGATGATCACGACCTCGTCGGCCTCCTCGATGTCGATTGCGCTGGACGTCTCCGATGTGATGTCGGCTCCGTCCAGAACAAGCTGGACCAGGCCCTTTTTCTCCACCTCAACCTTGACCTGGCCGTCCGCCAGTTTCCCGGCCAGGCGGTAGGCGCCCGGCTTTGTGATGGCGGCGGAGCCCTCGCTCAGGTCGATGAACTCCGGGTCGGCGTAGTCGGCGTCTTTGGGCGCCCAGTGGCTGGCGAGGGAATCCGCCAGCGCTTCGGCAACATCAGCCGGGGCGTCGGAGACGTCGCCGGAGGCGGTTGCCCCCGTTCCGCCGCCCGCGTTGCCGCCGCCAGTCCCGCCGCCTTGGCTCGGGGAACAGGCGGCGAGCGCGACCGCCAGGCCCGCGGCCAGAGCGGAGGCGGCCGTCGGCAGCAGGCGCCTCATGGCATAGCTGGCGGCACCGCCGCCGGGGCGTTTGCGGGAGGGGGCGCGGCGCCGGCCGGCGCGACGGCCGGCACCGGCAGCCGCACCGCGATGACGGTTTCACCGCGGACGGCGTCTAGTTTCCTCACCTCGGCTTTGGACGGCGCCGCGCCGAACACAGCCGCGAGGCGGGCGTCGAGGTCCGGCCCCGGCGCGGTCAAGCCGGGCAGGACCACTGTCACCGGCCGGGCGACGCGGGCGGCGCCCCGCCAGTCGGCCAGCCCCAGGACCAGCACGATCACCGCCATGAAGGCCACGGCCGCCCAGCCCATGGGCGCGGCCAGCCCGCCGATCAGGCCCAGGGCCAGACTGGCGAAGTAGTAGCCGATCTCATGCTGGCGCAATTCGGCGCTGCGCAGCCGGATCAGCGCCAACACGCCGAACAGGCCCAAGCCCAGGCCCACGTTCACGGAGGTGGCGGCGAGCGCCGCCGCGACGGCCAGAACGCCCACGTTGACCGCCAGGAAGGCGGCGACCAGATCCCGCCGCCGGTGCCGGGGGTAGTAGAGCCCCAGCACCAGGATGGCGATGCAGACCGCATCGGCTAACGGCAAAATGACGTCGAACATGGGCAGGCCTCGGCTCGTTTGGTTCGTCCAATTGTCGGGCCGCAAGCTCGGCGCTGGCTGGGATTCGGCTGTGGATTGGCTGAGAGCGCGGGATCAGGCGGCCAGAAGGTCCTTCAGGCCCGCGATCGCGGGGCCGAGTTGGCGTTGGCGGGAGAAACGCTGGCCGAAGGCCAACGCCTCGGCGGCGTCGGCCGGCGTCAGCCCGCGGACCAGTTCCGCCCCCCGGCCGAAGGCCGCCGCGACCGCGTCCACGTCCAGGCCGCCGGACAGCGCCCAGAGCGGGTAGCCGTCCAACACGCGGGAGGCCCCCGCCTCGGCCGAATGGAGCGACACCACCGGCTTGCCGGTGGCCACATATTCGTAGACCTTGCCGGAGGTGACGTAGCGGCCCGCCCGGATCGGCAGGACCAGGGCGTCCAGCCCGGCGTAGAAGGCGCCGACCTGGGCCTTGTCGACCCGCCCGACAAACTCGACGCCGTCGGCGGCCGCGCCGAGCACCGCCGCCGCCACCGGATCCCGCGCCGGATCGGGTTGCGCGCCGAAGTAACCCAGGTAGCCGCCCAGCTTGAGGACGGCGTCCCGCGGGATCAGGCCCCGCTCCTTGGCCGCCCGCCAGCCCGCGATCGCCTCCGGCATGGGGGCGTTGGCGGAGATGGTGCCCAGATAGCCGAAAGTCAGCGGCCGGGCGCCGGGGGAGAGGCTGGAACCCGGCCGGACGGCATCGGCGGCTTGGCTGTCGTCAAGGGCCAGCAACTCCGGGTCCCAGCCGTTCGGGACCCGCCGGAAGCGGCTGGCGGCGTGCGTATAACGGGCGGCGTGCCAGTCCAAGATGTCCTGGTTGATGAACCAGGCTTGGGCGGCGGTGTCCATCAGGCGGCGCTCCCAGCGGGCCGGACGGGAGCGGTCGGGGTAGATCTGCTCGCCGTCGAACACGCCCAGAAGCCAGGCGTCGCGGTAGTCGATCACATAGGGAACGCCCGTCGCGCGGTGGAATTGATGGGCGGCGGCGAAGGCGACATGCGGATTGCCGGTGGCGAGCACCAGGTCGATGGGGTGGCGGCGGTGGACGTCCGCCAGCGCGAGGCGCAGGGTCTTCAACCATTCGGCGTAGCCGACCTCCGGGAACACCGCTTTCTCATAGGCGGCGCGGACTTTGCGCCACAGGCCGGGTCGGAGGCGCCGGGCCAGCGACCAGGTCGACCGGTCGCCGTTCCGCAGCGGCCAGGCGAAACGGGTCCGCAGGACCCGGACGCGGGGGTCGACTCGCTCCTCGAGGGACAGGTCCGCCCCAGTGATCTTGGTGAACGCCGTCCGGTCCACGGTCACCACGGAGACCGACCAGCCCTCGGCCGCCAGCGCGTTGGCGGTGGCCAGCTGACGATAGGTGCCGCCGGAGCGGGACGGCGGGAAGCCCCAGGCGATGTAGACGACGTGCGGCATGGACTAGCTGATCCTTTACGCTGGAGGTTCGGCCCACCCTGGTTCGCCGGCGCCTTGGGCGGACGCGGCGCGGGATGAGCCGGTGGAGATAAGTCAGTGGAAGGGTAGCATGACGCGCCTTACGCCAATGCGGCGGGCTTGGTCCCAGGTGACGCGTTCGCGCCACCGGCTGCCGCCCAGCTTGGACGGGCTGGTGGAGCGCCTCAAGTGGTCCTTCGCCCGGGCGCCCGCCAACCTGAGGTTGGCCCCGGCCGCCGCCGGGCCGGAACCGCGCGTGCTGATCGCGCCGACCAACTTCGCCGGGCAGGGCCACGCCTGGGCGGCCGCGCTGACCAGGCAGGGTCCGGGCGGGGCCGTCAACTGGGCCTTCCTGGCCGGTCCGGGATTCGGGTTCAAAGCCGACTACATCCAGCCGATCAGCGTCAACTCGGCTTCCGGACGGTTCCAATCGGCGCAGTTCGCCAGGGTCGCGGACCACTGCCAGGCGGTGGTGATCGAGTCCGGCTGGCCGCTTTTTGGGCGGCTGTTCGGCTACTCCGCGGCGCGGGAGGCGCTCGCCCTTGAGACCGTGGGCCTGGCGGTGGCCGCGCTTTGGCACGGCTCGGACATCCGCCTGCCGTCCGAGCACCGGGCCGCCCACCCGCTCAGCCCCTACGCGCTGCCGGAACTGCGGTCGCGGGCGGCCGAGTTGGAATCCACCGCCCTGCGCCACCGCCGGTCCATGCTGCACCTGGGCCTGCCGCAGCTTGTCTCCACGCCCGATCTGCTGGACCAGGTCAAAGACGCCGCCTGGTGCCCGGTGGTGGTGAACCCGGACGTGTTCGCGGCGGGTCGCGCCGAGGGGGCCGCGCCGATCCTCGCGGGCGGACGCCCCAAGGTGGTCCACATCCCCTCCGATCCGCTGGTCAAGGGCACCGACTTGGTCGACCCGGTCCTGCGCCGCCTGGCGGACGCGGGCCGGATCGAGTACATCCGCGCCGAGGGCCTGACCGCCGCCGAGGTGCTCGCCCTGTACGCCCGCGCCGACGTGGTGGCCGACCAGTTCCGGATGGGCATTTACGGGGTCGCGGCGGCGGAGGCGATGGCCTTGGGGCGCCTCGTGGTGTCCGATGTCGACCAGTCGGTCCGCGCCTCCGTCGCCGAACGCACGGGGCTGGTTCTGCCGATTGAGCAGACGCCCGCCCAGGACTTGGCCGAGCGCCTGGAGCAGATGATCCGGGATCCGGTCCCGTTCCGGGCGCTGGCCGCGCGGGGCCCGGCTTTCGCGGCGGCGGTCCATTCGGGCGCCCGCTCGGCTGCGGCCCTGACCGCCGCCTTGGGCCTTGAGTGGCCAAGTCAGGCCCAGTTCTCCTCCTTGACCCCAGACGGGTAGACGGACCGCTGGATGGCGACGGCCGCGGCGCCGCGCGCCCACCGCGGTGATCGTGTGGGCGGACCCCCGACCAGGTGTTGCGTTATGGGTTTGTCGCGTCCTACCGCCCGCACGATGCCGTGGAGCCGGTGGTCGGACCTGGCGCTGATCGGGCCCTCGGGGGACCCCGAATCGCTGGCGGACTTCTTGTATCTGTTGGATCCCGCCGCCCAACGCTGGTTGGAGCACTTCGCGGCGGACCTGGCGCGCCTGGTCGCACGGGCGCGTCGCGGCTCTTGGAGGAGCTCTCCGGCCGCCCAGACGGCGACTTCGCCGTGTTCGCTTTGCCGCCGCTGGGGACCTGGCAGCTGTTGCTGGTCGAATTCGCTGACGGGAGGCGTTGCGATGACTGAGCCAGTTGCCGGGGCCGCCCCGGAGTGGTGGCGGCAGGCGACCGTTTACCAGATCTGGCCGCGCTCGTTCGCGGACGGCGATGGCGACGGGGTCGGGGACTTGGCGGGCGTCATCGGGCACCTTGGCTATCTGGCCGAACTCGGCGTGGACGCCTTGTGGCTGTCGCCGTTCTACCCCTCGCCGGGCGCGGACATGGGCTACGACATCAGCGACTACCAGGACGTCGACCCGCTGTTCGGCGACCTGGCGACCTTCGACGCGCTGGTGGCCGGGGCGCACCGGCGGCGTCTGCGGGTGATCGTGGACATTGTGGCCAACCACACCTCGGACGAGCACCCCTGGTTTTTGGAGTCGCGGTCCTCGCGCGCGGCGGCGAAACGCGACTGGTATTGGTGGCGGCCGCCCCGGCCGGGTTTCCAAGGGGGCGAGCCGGGGGCCGAGCCCAACAACTGGCAGTCCTTCTTCGGCGGCCCGACGTGGACCTACGACGGGGCCAGCGGCGAGTACTACCTGCATCTGTTCGACCGAAAGCAGCCGGATCTGAACTGGGAGAACCCGGCGGTGCGGGAGGCCCTTTTCGGGATGATGCGCTGGTGGCGGGACCGCGGCGTGGACGGGCTGAGGCTGGACGTGGTCAACCTGATCTCGAAAGACCCGGCCCTGCCGGACGGGGAAGGCGGTGACGGGTTCCCGTTCTACGCCAACGGACCCAGGATCCACGAGTTCCTGCGCGAGCTGCGCGCGGCGGTGGCGCCCGCCGGGAACCCCGGGGGCTTCGCGCTGATCGGCGAGATGCCCGGAATCAGCGCCGAGCAAGCCGTCGCCTACACCGACCCGGAGCGGCGCGAGCTGGACATGGTCTTCCCGTTCGACCACATGGACTTGGACCACGGCGCCGGCAAGTTCGACGTGCTGGAATTGGCGCCCGGCGCGCTGGCGGACCGCCTGGCCGATTGGCAAGAGCGGCTGGGGCGGACCGGCTGGGTGGGGCTGTACCTGTCCAACCACGACCAGCCGCGCCCGGCCTCGCGGTTCGGCGACGGCTCGCCGGCCGCGGCGAAGGCCCTGGGGCTCGCCATGCACCTCCAGCGCGGCACCGCGTTCTGCTACCAGGGCGAGGAGATCGGGATGGTCAACCCGGGTTTCACGGACGTGGGGGAGTTGCGGGACGTCGAGTCGCTGCGCCACCTGGAGGCCGGGGGGTCCCTGGCGGGCGTGGCGGCCATGGGCAGGGACAACGCCCGCCTGCCCATGCAGCCTAAATCCCGCAGGTGTTGACCATATACGGGTCGGTTGAGGCGCCGCCGAACGGTTCCCGGTGCGGTGGCTGGCCCGGTCACGCTCCCGTATGCGCTGGCCGGTGCCTGTTTCCGTCCCGCGTCGCGTTTCTGCGCCCTGATTCCGCAGTCGTCGGCGTGTCGCCTCGGCAACACCTCGCGTATGTGGTTGACTAGCCATATACGCGAGTTGGAGGAGGCCCGCATGGCCCTGTCGAGAAGGACGATGGTCCCCCTGCCGCCCAGCGGCGTGATCGTCAGCCGCGCCCCCGGCGCCCGTACGTGTACAAGGTCCTGAAGACATACAGGAACGCCAAGGGCCAGCCCACGAACGACCGCCGCTCGATCGGTCGGCTCGACGAGGCGTCCGGCCTGCTGATCCCGAACGACTACTACTGGGAGGCCTACCCGGACCGGGCGGTGGAGACCCTTCCCAACCCGGACGCGGTCCGCTCGGTCGGGGCGTCCTTCCTGGTCGCCAAGACCCTGGAGGGGCTCGGCGTGGCGGGGATGCTGGAGGCGGCGCTCGGGGCGGCCAGGGCGCGGGGCGCGCTGACCGTGGCCTGCTACATGGCAAGGCGCGGCAACGTCGTCGACGGGATCTCCGACTGGCAGGAGACGTCGACCCCGTCCGGGGAGGTGAGATTGGACCCCAGGTCCGTGTCCCGCCTGTTCGCGTCGATCAGCCACGCCGACAAGATGGCGTTCTTCCGCGCCTGGGCGACCCGCCGGGACGGCCCCCAATACCTCGCCTACGACGTGACCTCGTTCTCCACCTACGCGCGGGGAGTCGGCGACGCCGAGTGGGGCCACAACCGGGACGGAGAGAGGCTGCCGCAGATCAACCTCGGCTGCTATCTTGACCAGGCGACCGGGCTGCCGGTCTTCTACACCACCTACCCCGGATCGATCATCGGCAAGTCCCATCTGTCCTCGATGATGGCCTACAACAAGGACCTCGGAGTCAACCGGGTCACCTTCGTGATGGACCGCGGGTTCGCGTCCACCGCGAACATCGGCTACATGCGCCGCCACAAGCTGTCATACGTCCTCGGCGTGGAGGCGCGCTACAAGGCCGCCCGCCAAGCGGTCGAGGAAGTCCGGGCAGGTGTCTTCGAGATGCCGAACCGGCTCGGCTCCGGTGTATACGCGAAAGCCGTCAAAGGCGTCTTCTGGGGGCAGGAGGCGACCCTGCACGTCTTCTACGACCCGGTGCTCTGCGAGCAGCGGCGGAACGAGCTCACGCGCGAGGTCGACGCCGAGGCCGAGGCCCTCGCCCAGTTGGACCAGCTCACCAAGAGGCAAGCCAAACACCACAGCCGCCGGCTCAGGATCGACCTCGCCGACGACGGGACGTTCGCCTTCGAGCGGGACTGGGACAAGATCGCGGCCGCCGGCCGGGACGCCGGCTTCTTCTGCGTGCTGACCAGCACCGCCCTCACCCCCAAAGACGTCCTCGCCGTCTACCGCCGCAAAGACGCCATCGAGAAAGCGTTCGACGACCTGAAGAACCACACCGACATGAAACGGCTGCGCACCCACAGCGACGAGACCACCAGCGGGAAACTGTTCTGCGCGTTCATCGCGCTGATCGCCTGCTCCGAGATCCAAGCCAAAGTCGGGCCCGCGCTCAAAGCCTCCAAACAGTCGGCGTCCAAGAAGGACGTCCTCGCCGAGATGGACAAGATCAAGATCGTCGACGCCGCGTCCGGCAGGCGGCTCATCAACCCCGCCACCAAACTCCAACGCGGCATCCTCGAAGCCCTCGGCCTCACCGAAGAACGCCTAAAGTCCTACGCGGCGGGATAAGGCAACCAACCCGTATATGGCCAACACCTGCGGGATTTAGGATGCAGTGGACGGCGGACGGGGGCTTCAGCGCGGGCCGCCCCTGGATCGGCCCGCCGCGCTGCGGCGCCGAGGTCAACGCGGCCTCGCAGTTGGGCGACCCGGACTCGGTGCTGTCCCTCTACCGGGCGCTGATCGCGCTGCGGCGGGAGCACCCCGCCTTCCGGGGCGCGTTTCGCCGCCTCGAGGCGGGCCACCCGGCGGTTTACGCCTATGAGCGGGGTGAGCCCGGCCCCGCGGCCGAGACGCTGGTGGTGGCGGCGAACCTGTCCGGCGCCCCCGCCCGAACCTCCCTGGCCGCGCCGGGCGAGGGCCAGGTGGTCCTGGCCACCGGGCCCGTCGCCCCAGACACCCCTTTGACGCTGCCGCCTTGGACCGGCGTGGTCTTCCGGCCCGGTTTTCGGGTTCCCCGCAGGGCGGCGCGAGCGTCGGGAGGCTGAGTCAGGTAGTCGTCTATCGCCTATTCGACCCAGGGGATTTTGGCGGGGTGGCGGCGGTCGGGGGCTTGGAGCCCGGTGCCGAGTTCGCCGTTGTTGTTGCTTCCCCAGGCGCACATGGAGCCGTCGTCGGCCAGCGCGAGCGAGTGGTGTCCGCCGGCCGCGACTTGGGTTATGCGGAGGTCTTCGGGGAATCCGGTGACGCGTATGGGCCGGGTGGCGAACTTGACTTGGGCGTCCACCCCGAGTTTGTGGAATTCGTTGTAGCCCCAGGCGTACAGGGCGCCGTCTTCGGCGACGGCGAGCCAGTGGTCGTCGCCCGCGGACATGGTGGCTATGCGGGTGTCTTTGGGGAACTGCCCGAACCGGGCGACGTGGCGCAGCCCCGGTTTGGGGTCGGGTTCTTTGGGCGGGGTGCCGAGCGAGCCGGCGAGGTAGACCTTCCCGGACGCGGTGACGACAGTTGTGGACATGATTGACGGGTGCGCCTCGATTATCGGGTCTCCTTGCGGGTACCCTGTGGCCGGGACGGGGGTGGCCCGGTTTTGGTCGGTGCCGTCGCCGAGCTGCCCGTGGCTGTTCGAGCCCCAGGCCCACAGCCGCCCTGTTTCGGTCAACGCGACCGAGTGGCCCCCGGCCGCGGCCACCCGGGTGATGCGTTCTCCTTCCGGGAGCCCTGTGACGCGCACGGGCTCCCGTGCGCTGTCCTGTGTGCCGTCGCCCAGTTGCCCTTCGCGGTTGTGGCCGATTGCATAGACGGATCCGTCCTCGGCGAGGGCGAGGATGTGGGCTGCGCCGGACGACACGTCCTTGATCCGCGCCCGGCATGGGAACCGGACCGGTTCGAGGCGCAGCCGGTCCGGGTAGGGGCGCTCTTGGCGCATCCGCTCCAGCATGAGGCGGTTCCAGAGGTATAGCCTCCCGTCCGTGGTCAGCGCGGCCAGCTTGTGCCATCCGGCGCTGATCTTCGCGAACCGGTCGCCGTCTTGGAACAACAGCACCTGGTAGGGGGTCCAGAAGAATTTGCTGCCCCCGCCGGGCTTTTCCATGCCCTCCGACCCCCACAGGTAAACCCGCCCGGCCGCGTCCAACGCCATGGAAACCAAGGCACCGGCGTCGATCCGGGCCACCCTGGACTGGCCGGGGGCAGCGTCCTCCGCGGCGGCTTCCGCCTGGGGTCTGAACTCCGGGCGGCGGTCCGGGTAGCCGGGCGTGATCCACGCCAGGGTTCTGGCGTCGAGTTCAGGAAGCGGGGCGGGTCGCAGCCGCTCCGGCGGCTCGGGTATGACCGGGTCGGCGTCCTCGTTCCGCACCGGCCCGTACTTCAACGTCTTCAAACCCTGCCCCGCCCCGACATACGCCTCCGGCTTTGTGGTGTACATCGGCACCTTGTAGTACGCAGCCGTCGCCGCGCACAACAAATCTGTCCGACTCAACACATGCGGGTTGTCCGAAGGCATGTTGAACGCCATCGTGCTGTACCACGCCTCTACCGTGCCGTCCAGGGGCACCGGCGTCGACAATGACCATGAAGCGCCCCGGGAACGTGCGCCGCGCCCTTCTCGGCGTTCCATCAGGGTACGGTAAAGCGCCGTCTCCAACGTCAGGGCGGCGGAGACGAACAACGCGTCGTCGGGCCGGAACTTCGCCGGGCGCAGCCCCTCGATCAACACGGATGTGTCGATCGTGACCGCCCGGTCGGTGGCTGGGTCGGCGAAGACCGGTACCCTCGTCTCATCCGCGTAGTCCATCGGCTCACCGAAGACGAGCTTGAGTACGCCCGACGGCTCGTCGCGGGTCACCTCGACGACGCTGTACGGCCACTTGAAGCTCCACTTCGGTGGCTTGATCAAGTAGCGGTTCGCGCGGGCAAACGCCACCTCCACCGGGTTGCCGTCCTCGTCCGCCACCGTGTACGCCCACGGTGTCCTCGCGTCCAGCCCGCTCGTTGACAAATCCGGGATACCCCCCGCCCGCACAACTGGCGCCGAAGGGAAATCACGGGCCTGTCCCGACGATGGGGGATCCGGATCGGTTCTGGGCAATCCCGCCCACAAATACGCCAATGGGGAAATCACCTCCGAAGCGGCCTTCCCCTCATTCTCATCCAGCCACATGGGCCCAAGCCTAGTCGTTTAACGGTTGGAATAGAGGTCGGGGTCTCTCTGATATTCTGGCGCCGATTAATCCTCCGACTTCGAAGGAGTATGGGATTATGTTGACCATCCCCGAGGTCCGGCCCAAGCGGATCACTTCTATCATCGCGGCGTTCTCTGTCGCGGCCGTCGGCGTTGTGGCGGTGCCGTCGGCCGCCGTGTCGGCCGTACCCGCAGCGGCGCCGACCCAGGCGATTTCAAAGGGTCCGGTCCAGGTCGGCCTTTGTCCGCCGCTCTACGAGGCGGACAACAAAGATGGACTGCGCTGCCTGGTTGACTGGGACCAGGTCCGGGCCCGAGGCTTCAACAGGTGCTTGGAGAACTACCGGGTGAACAACCCGATCAACAGGACCTATCTTCCGAGCCAATGCTATGGGAATAAAGCCGAAGACCTTGAGGACCTGGACCCGGAGGACTCGGGCCCGGAGCCCGAGGACGTGAAGCTCGGCCGCCTTTACGCGGAGGCAATAGCCCAGGCGCGCCTTGTCCAGTTCTACAACCAACTGTTGGCAACCGTGTCGCCCGGAATGGGGGTCGCCCCGGGCGGTGATCCTCTCGTGGCGGCGTCTGTTCAACGCCAGGGCGTTGTTGCGTCGCCGATCCAGTGGGAACTGCAGACCAAGGTTTGGGCCAAGAAGCGCGCTGACGTGGCGCTGATCGATTCCGACTGGGGGAGCCCGGCAACCAACAGGGTCCAGCTGATCGAGCTCAAGCTGCTTGAGCCGAACGACAGCCGGAAACGCGCTCAAGAGCAGGTTCAGGGTTACGCCGACAACCTGAGAAGCGAATTCGGTTGGCTGAACGCCGCGCCTGCAGACATGACCGGCTACCTGGACAGGTTCTACGTGGTCAACCAATGTGACGGCCCCGGCGGTTCAACGGCATACGCCACGGACGAGTGGGAAGCCAAAGGCGAGGCGAAAGGCGTCGTCGCGGTTCGAAAGATTGACGAGCACGATTGCGTGGAAGCGCTCAGGGAGAATCAGATCGAGTTTACGAGCGCCGCGCAGTTTGCGATGGCAAATGTCGCGGTGCCCCTCGACGATAACGTGCGTGTTCCACCCCACGCGCCGGCGCCCTCGGTGCCAGCACCGCCGGAGCACCCGTCTGACGCGCCCTCGCTTTCGGAGGTGGGGATCGGGGCCGCAGAGACGGCGGAGGCAATAGTGAGACTTGTGGTCACCTTGCGGCGGTTTGACGCGGTCCTGAACATGGTGTGCCTGGCCGTCATCAACCCATTGACAAGGGGGTTTAATCCGTACGACGGTTCCCTGACCACTCCGGCGGCGGCTTGCCTGGAAGCTAAGAACGCGGCGGCGTTCATATTGGCTGCGAGTCTTGCGGGAGTTGTCTTTACTCCCGAGCAGAAGAAACAGATTAGGGACGCTCTGGTCTACGGTGACGACGAGATGGTGATAAGCGCGTCTGGCCCGTACGGCGAGGGAATTGGACCGGGCGGCGGTTCCGGTGGCGGCGGTTCCGGTGGCAGCGGAACCAGCGGCGGGGGTGGCGGCGGGGGTGGCCCCGAGGACACCGGCGACGAAGGCGATGGTCCTCCTGACGCGGGTAGCAAGAACGCGAAGAAGGCTGACAACGGGTACACCGGCAGCCAGACGCAGCCCCAGGCGTCTGACCCGGTGATTGTGGATGTGGCCGGTGACGGGTTCTCGCCGACCACCGCCGAGGCCGGGGCGTACTTCGACTTGGATGTCAACGGGTACGCGGAGCGGATCAACTGGGTTCAAGACGATGACCGGGTGTTGGCGTGGGACCGGAATGGCAATGGGCGCATCGACAACGGTTTGGAGGTGTTCGGGGACTCGACCAAGTTGACCACGGGCGCTGCGGCGGGGTCCGGTTATGTCGCGTTGGGCGAACTCGATTCGAACGGGAACAACGCGGTCGACCCGGAGGATTCGAGTTGGGAGGACTTGGTTCTTTGGGCCGACACGGCGAATCTGGGACGCACAGATCCGGGCGAGTTGCAGTCGTTGGACGATTTGGACGTGAAGTCGATCTCTTTGGAGGCCCGTCCGCTAGACCAGACGGTGGAGGTGGGAGTCGTGTTGGGGCAGGGCTCCCAGGTGACGTTCGGCGACGGGCTGGTGCACCTGGCGGCAGAGTACTGGGTGAGCACTGTCAGTTGGGACACGATCGAGCCTGATCTGGACGACGAGGCGGGTGTCCCGGAGGATGTGCGTCGGTTGCCGAACGTGCGGTCTTGGGGTTGGGTGCCGTCGTTGCATCGAGCGGTGATGGGCGACGCGAGCGGGCGCGTGAGGGAATTGATCGAGGGATTCGCGACGGCCGCGGACACCGCCGCCCGTGAGGCTCTGGTGAAAGAGTTGGTGCTCAGTATCACCGGCGCGGACAAAGTCGCTCTCGGGAGCCGCGGGCCGAACTTCGACGCGCGGAAACTGGCCGCGATCGAGGCGATCCTTGGCAGGAACTTCAACGGTGTTTCGGGCCCAAACCCAAATACCGGAGCGGCCCTGATTCTGGAGGGTGTGTGGACCCGGCTGTATGAGATCTACTATTGCGAGTTGTTGTACCAGACCCGCTTGGTGGCGATCCACGACCTACTGAACTCGGACTTGGTGGAGGATGACCGGCTCGACGTGTCGGGGCTGGTCGGGCTTGCGGGACTCTTGGAGGCGGCTGGCGCCGCAGGCGACGCCTTCTTGGCTGACCTTGGACGGTACATGTTCTATCTGCAGCAAGGCGGAATCGCGGGGCTGGATGAACTCTCGGCTGCGCTGGGGCCAGCAGGTCTGGGGCTTTACCGGGACATGCCGCAGATCGGCTCAATGCTGTGGTTCGGAACGGAGCGCAACGACACCATCACGACCACTGCGGGTTGGCCTACCGCCTACGGCATGGGAGGCAACGACACTCTGAACGGCTCGGCCTCCGCAGACGAGCTGTACGGCGGCGCGGGGAACGACAGACTGTACGGAAACGCGGGCGACGACTTCTTGGACGGCGGGAGCGACAACGACACGTTGGACGGCGGCGCCGGCGACGACCGGTTGGTGGCGGGCACTGGGAATGACACCGTGTATTCGGGGGTTGGCGAGGATTTTCTCGTCGGGGGTGCCGGGGACGACTGGTTGGACGGCGGCGCGGGGAAGGACGTGTACGACCTGGCCGGGGGCGGCGTGGACGTGGTGGCCGATTCGGGCAACGCCACCGTGGTGGTGTTCCCGGAGGGCGTGGTCCCGGAGGACTTGACGGTTTCGAAGTCCGGGAGCGGCTTGGTGTTTCATTATCCGGGTGGGTCGTTGGAGTACCGGGAGTGGTATTCGTATTCTCCGGGGTCGGCCGGGTACGACCTTTACTACAAGCCGGCGGCGTTCCAGTTCGCGGACGGGACCCACTTGACCGCCGCCCATGTGAAGGCGATCGCCCCGCATTGAGCAGCCCGGGTTGGAACGTCCGGGAAGGTCCCGGCCGGGTCTGACGGGCACGGGACCGCGCCTGGGATAGTGTGGTGCGCGGCCAAAACAACTTCTTGACGGGGAGAGAATCGCAAAGTGGGATATTTCGCCGCGCCCAGCGCGGATGTCGACGAGCGCGCGTGGATTGGCGACGGATCGAAGATCTGGCACCTGGCGCAGGTGCGCGAGGACGCCGAGTTGGGCGAGAACTGCATCATTGGGCGGGGCGCCTACATAGGCACCGGGGTTCGCCTGGGCGAGAACTGCAAAGTGCAGAACTACGCCTTGGTCTACGAGCCCGCGAACCTGGCGGACGGCGTGTTCATAGGCCCGGCCGCGGTGTTGACGAATGACACCTACCCGCGCGCGATCAACCCGGACGGGACGTTGAAGAGCGGCGAGGACTGGGAGTTGGTCGGCGTGACGATCGGGCGGGGCGCCGCGATCGGCGCAAGGGCCGTGTGCGTGGCCCCATTGACCATTGGGGCCTGGGCCACGGTGGCGGCCGGGGCGGTGGTGGTCAAGGACGTGCCCGCCCACGCCCTGGTGGTGGGCGTGCCCGCCCGCCAGGTCGGCTGGGTCGGCCGGTCCGGCCAGCCGCTCAAACGCGAGGGCGACATCTGGGTCTGCCCCGCCACCGGCCAGCGCTACGAAGCAAACGGAGACACGATTCGAGAAATGGAGCAGCCATGAGCGCGAAGTTCATTCCCCCGGCCAAGCCGATCATCGGCGACGAGGAGCGGGCCGCGGTGGACCGCGTACTGCGCAGCGGGATGATCGCCCAAGGCCCCGAGGTGGCGGCCTTCGAGCAGGAATTCGCCGCGCAGCTGGTCCGAGGGCGCCAATGCGTGGCGGTGTCCTCCGGCACCGCCGGGCTCCACCTGGGGCTGCTGGCGGCCGGGATCGGACCCGGCGACGAGGTCATTGTGCCCTCCTTCACCTTCGCGGCCACCGCCAACTCGGTCGCGCTGACCGGCGCCGCGCCGGTCTTTGCGGACATCGACCCGGACTACTTCTGCCTTGACCCGGCGGCGGTCGAGGCGGCCATCACGCCCCGCACCAAGGCGATCATGCCCGTCCACCTTTACGGCCAGCCGGCCGACATGACGGGGTTGGCGGCGATCGCCGAGCGGCACGGGCTGGCCCTGTTCGAGGACGCCGCCCAGGCCCACGGGGCCGAACTGGACGGCCGGCCGGTCGGCACGTTCGGCGTGTTCGCCATGTTCTCGCTCTACCCGACCAAGAACATGACCTCCGGCGAGGGCGGCATGGTCAGCTGCGCCACCGAGGCCCAGGCGCGCGGCGTCCGCCTGCTGCGCAACCAAGGCATGGAGAAGCAGTACGCCAACGAGGTTGTGGGCCTGAACGAGCGCATGACCGACATCCACGCCGCCATTGGGCGCGAGCAACTGAAGAAGCTGGCGGCCTGGACCGCCCAGCGCCAAGCCAACGCGGCGTACCTCAACGCCAACTTGGAGGGCGTCACCGTCCCGCCCACCCGGCCCGGCGCGACGCACGTCTACCACCAGTACACCATCCGGGTGGGGGAGGACCGCGACGGCATGGTGCGCGCCTTGCGCGAAGAGCACCAGGTCGGCTCCGGCGTCTACTACCCCATCCCGAACCACCAACTGGCCTCGTTGGCGAAGTACGCGCCCGGCCTGGAACTGCCGGAGACGGCCAAAGCCGCCGCCCAAGTCATCTCGCTGCCGGTGCATCCCTCCTTAAGCCAAGAGGACCTCGACCGGATTGTGGGGGCCGTGAACGCCGTCGCCAAGGCGGGAGCCTGAGATGGCGAACCTGCGGGCGGGCGTGATCGGGATCGGCTCGATGGGCCGCCACCACGCCCGCATCATGCGCGAGATTGACGGGGTGGACCTGGTGGCCGTCGCGGACCCCGTGGGCGACCGGTTCGGCGTGGCCCGAGACCTGGAAGTCGGCCGGTCGGTCGAAGACCTGATCGCGGCGGGTTTGGACCTGGCGGTGGTGGCCGTGCCGACCACGTACCACGAGGAAGTCGGCTTGGCCCTGGCCGAGGCGAAGGTGCCGACAATGTTCGAAAAGCCGGTGGCGGCATCGGCGGCCGCAGCCTCACGCCTGGCGGAGGCCTTTGGCGCGGCGGGCGTGACCGCCTGCGTGGGACACGTCGAGCGTTTCAACCCGGCGATCTCAGAGATGCGCAGCCGGATTGGCCAAGGCGAACTGGGCGACGTTTACCAGGTGGCGACCCGTCGGCAGGGGCCTTTCCCGTCCCGGATAGCGGACGTCGGCGTGGTCACCGACCTGGCCACACACGACATCAACTCCACCCAATGGCTGGCGGGCTCCGACTACGCCGCGATCAGCGCCCAGGTCACCCACCGGGCGTTGCGGGAACACGAGGACATGGTTCTGATCACGGGCCGAATGGAGAACGGCGTCCTGGTCAACCACATTGTCAACTGGCTGTCCCCCATGAAGGAGCGGGTCACCATTGTGACCGGCGAACGCGGCGCGCTGGTGGCGGACACCGCCGCCGTCACCCTGACCTTCTGGGCGAACGGCTCCGTGCCCACTGAATGGGAGCAGTTGCGCCAGTTCCGGGGCGTGTCAGAGGGCGACACGATCCGCTACGCCATCCAGACGCGCGAGCCGCTGAAAGCCGAGGACGAGGCGTTCCGGGACGCGGTCCTCGGGGTGCGCCATGACGTGGTCTCGCTCGCGGAAGGCTGCAAGACCCTGCTTGCGGCCGAGGCGGCGCTGAAGTCTGCTGCGACGGGTCAGACCGTGCGGCCGTGAAAACGCGCCAGGGAGGGCGGCTGTTCGCCTCCGACCGAACCGACCCGACGGTCTATTGGTCGATCCTGGCGGTCGCGTTCTTGGTGACGCTGCGCGGAGTGTTCAGCGTGCGCCGGCTGTTGTCCACGGACTCGCTGTTCTACTACGGCCGGGCGTTGCTGTATTCCGGCTACAGTCGCGAGGAGGCCTTCGCCAAGGCGAACGAGGCTGGCGACACGATTGGCTTCAACGTCCCATCGGTCGAGCGGATGTTCGACTGGAACCTGGTTGAGCCACGCGTCGTCTATTCGCTGCTGAGCGCACCGTTCGTGCGGTTGATGGGTTGGCACGGTCTGCTGGTCGTGTCGATTGGCGCGGTCGCTTTGCTCTTCGGGTTGATGGGCTGGGCGCTCCGGCGCCGCTACGGCACTGTTGTGGGCCTGGCCGTCATGTCGCTTGTCTTGTCCTCCGGCACGTGGTTCTTCTTCGGGGTCGCCGCGCTGACGGAGTCGCTGAGCGCCCTATGGTTCGCCTTGGCGCTGGGGGCGGCGTGGCGAGCTCGCGCTGCGGGCGGGCGACGGAGGCGGGCTTGGTTGCTGGCCGCCGGCGTGGTGACCGTCCTTTTCGCGTTCACCCGCCAAGCGATGCTCATCCCGGCCGGCGCCTTGTTCGCGGCATGGCTGGGGGAGTGGGCCAAGACCAAGACGCCCAAGAACTCGTGGGCCGGACCGGCGGCCGTGATCGTTGGAGTCGCGGCGGCGTGCCAGGTTTTCCAACTCCTTGCCTTCCCCTACAGCCCCAAGGCGGAGTGGCTTGTGCAGACCGGTTCGGACACATGGACTCTGAAGCAATCGCTGTTCAACGGGTTGCGGGCGGTCTACCTGTCGCTCACCGCCTTCAGCGGCTCCGATGCCGCCATGGCCGTGCTGATTGTGCTGTTGGCGGCGTCTTTCGCGGTGTGCTGGCGTCGGGTCGAGGTCCACTTGGCGGCCGGGGCCCTCGCCGCCGGAATGGTGTACCAAATACTAAATGGCGCCGCTCAGGTCAGACTGCGCTACTGCCAACCGGGCTGGTTCGCCTATGTCCTGGCAGTCGGCGCGTTGCTGGGTTGGCTCGCGACCCGCCCCAGGGCCGCGGCGACAAGGATTGCCCGTCCGGCGCCGGCGGCCAAGGCGAGCGAACCCGCGTCGACGGGGGCGCGGCGAGCTTGGCGAGAATGGGCGCCCGTCGCCCTGCCGGCGGGCGTTGCGGCGGGCTTCTCGACTTTCACATACTTCTTCCCGGCCGCCAACGGGAGCTACGGCTACCAGGCTGGGATCGCCGCTGGAATTGGCTGGCGACTCAACCAAGGCGAGACCCTGTACCTCGACGTGTGGGAGAACAAGGGGCCGCTGTATTACCTGATCAACGCCCTGGGGGTGAGGCTCGACTACTGGCACGGCGTCTACGTGCTGGAACTGATCGCCCTCGTTGCGGGGGCGGTCCTGATGTACAGGCTGGCCCGGATGCTGCTCAACCCCTGGCTGGCGTCCGTCGCCGCGACCGTGGCGTTGACCCAACTGGCGAAGACTTTGGTGGGAGGGGACCTGGTTGAGGAGTGGGCCATCCCCCTTCAAGCGTTGGCCGCCCTGGCGGCCTTCCGGGCCGTGACCGAGATGGGGACGCGGCCGGTGCGGCGGGGCCTGGCCCTGGGCTTGACGATTGGCGGGCTCTTCGCGCTGCGGCCCAACCTGGTCGCGTTCGCGGGCGTCGCCGCCTTGGGGTTGGCCTTGTACCTGGCCAAAAGCCGCGCGTGGTCCCGGCTGTGGCGGCTGGCGGGAACCGCGTTGGCCGCCTGCGCCGCGGTGCTCGGGGCGCTGGGGGTTTGGCTGGCGGCGGACGGCGCCCTGGGCGCCGCGCTTGAGGCGGCCTACTTTGACGTGGTCCACTGGCAGCATTCGCCAGAGGAACTCGAGGCCAGTTCTTGGAAGATGCTGGGGTTCGCCTCGCCAGCGGTTTTGATGGCTCTGGGGCTCTTCGGCCTGGGCGTGGCCGGCCTTGTCGTCCGCCGGTTCTGGCGCCAAGTCGAAGGCGGGGACACCCGCGCCGTGGCATTGACGGCGCCGGTGCGCTGGACGGCTCTGGTTTGCGCCGCCGGGTTGGCCGCCAACTGGTTGGCCAACCGAGTCTCCGGCAACCCCGATCCCAACTACATGATGTCCTTCGTGCCGCTGATGGCCTGGCCCGTGGCGTGGCTGATCGCCAAGGCGGTCCAGGGGCTGAACCAGGGGCTGGGCCTGCGGCCGCCCTGGCCCGGGTTGATCGCGGCCCTGTCGGGAATGGTCCTGGTGGCCGCGTCGGCGGGTCCGGCGGTCGCGGGGCGGGACAAGATCTGGTCTGACAGCGCCTCCAGCGAGTCCGTTCGGGATCTCACGGCTTTTGTGCGGGAGCACACGGACCCTGATGACGAGATCGCCTTGTTCGGAGTGTCCCCGACCGTCTACTACGCGGCGCAGCGCGCGCCGGGCACCGCCCGCCTCTACGAGCCGATGTCCCGCTTTGACGCAGACTTCAAACGGAGGTGGTGCGATTCGCGGGCCGAGGAAGTCCTCGCGGGCCGGCCCAAACTCGTCATTCTTGGCTATGAGGACTCTTCGAGCGGTTGGACGGCAGGGTGTGTCAGCCCGGATCTGGCCAACAAGGTGCGCGCCATGCTAGACCGCGACTACGAAGCCGCGGACAACGACCACGGCTGGGCGGCCTATCTTCGCCGCTGAGGTGCGCGTCTGAACAACGACGCCCAACGCCTGGCCAGGCCCCACTTGGTGACCAGCCACATGGCCTCCCGCACAATCGAGCCGCTCATCTTGGAGACTCCCGCCTCGCGTTCGGGGAAGCTGATCGGCACCTCGACAATGCGCGCGCCCGCGTCGCGGACCGCCATTGACATGTTGACCTGGAAGCCATAGCCGTGGGCCTCAACGGTGCTCAGGTCGATTGAGCGCAGCAAAGACGCTCGGTAGGCCCTGAAGCCGGCGGTCGAGTCCTTGATCCTCAGCCCCATCATGATGGAAACGTAGGCGTTGCCGCCCCGCGAGAGGAGTTTGCGCCGCCTCGGCCAGTTCAGGACCTCGCCGCCTTTGACCCAACGGGACCCGATCGCCAGGTCCGCGCCGCGGTCCAAGGCGGCCAGCAAGTCGGGGAGTTGCTCGGGGCGGTGCGACCCGTCCGCGTCCATCTCCACCAGGGGGTCGAAACCCCGCTCCAGGCCCCAGGCGAAGCCCGCCAGATACGCCTTGCCCAAGCCTTCCTTGGCCGACCGGTGCAAGACGTGGACGTGGCTGTCGGCGGCCGCGGCGGCATCGGCCCACTCGCCGGTGCCGTCCGGGCTCGCGTCGTCGGCGACCAAGACGTGGGCGGCTGGGACGGCCCGGCGCAGGCGTTCGACCACGCCGGGGAGCGATTCGCGTTCGTTGAAAGTCGGGATGATGACCAGCGGCGCCGGTGTGGCCGGGCTGGTCGGCGTCTCCGAGGGCACTCAGGCACGCTACCAGAGGAAACGCCATCCGGCGGTCGACTGGCCGGACCGCGTCGCCTGGTAGCCTGGGCGGCGTGTACAAGGGGCTCAAAGTGGGTGTCGTGGTGCCCGCCTACAAGGAGGAAGCCCACATTGAGACCGTCATCAAAACCATGCCGGAGTTCGTGGACCGGATAGCGGTGGTGGACGACGCGAGCCCGGACAACACCGGCGAGGTCGCCAGAGCGGCGGCGGACCAACGCACCGAGGTCGTCACGCACCAGGTCAACCAAGGGGTCGGCGGGGCGATTGTGACCGGTCACCGGCGCATGATCGAACTCGACATGGACGTGTCGGTGGTGATGGCGGGGGACGCGCAGATGGACCCCGCCCACCTGCCGCGCCTGCTGGACCCGATCGCGGAGGAGGGGGTCGGTTTCACCAAGGCGAACCGTTTCTACTCCTCGACGTCTTTCGAGGGCATGCCGAGGCACCGCATCTTCGGAAACATGATCCTCACCCTCCTGACCAAGGCCGCCTCCGGCTACTGGAATTTGGTGGACCCCCAGAACGGGTACACGGCCTGCACCACCGAGGTGCTGCGCCGCCTGCCGCTGGGCAAGGTGCACAAGCGCTACGACTTTGAGAACGACCTGCTGATTTGGCTGAACATCTTCGACGTGCGGGCACGGGACGTCAACATCCCGGCGGTTTACGGCGCGGAGACCTCGACCATGAACCTGGCCAAGGTCGCCCCGCGCATCATGGGGACGCTGATCGCGGGCGGCTGGCGCCGGCTGTGGCGCAAGTACATCCTTTGGAGCTTCTCGCCCATCGCGTTGCTGCTGTTGGCGGGCCTTGCGCTGACCATCTTTGGGCTCGCCGTGGGCGCCTGGGCCACGGTCTGGTCGCTCAGCCACGGCGTGTCCGCCTCGACCGGCACCTGGCTGTTGGGCGTCGCGCCAACCATTGTGGGGATCCAGTTCCTGGTCCAGGGTTTGGTTTTGGACATCCAGGCCACCCCCAAGTAGCACGATGCCGTCTGCCCCGCCGCCCTCAGCCGACCCCCCCAGCCCTGCCGGACCCCCAGCCGGCCCTCCCGGCGGTCCCCTGGGCCGGTCCCTGGGCCGATTCCTGGGACCGGACGGTTGGCGGCGGCTGGTCCTGTTCGTCCTGGTTGGCGGCGCGAGCGCGCTGGTGGAGTTCGGGGTGTTCATGGCGTTGGCCGCGCTGGGCCTGGTCGCATGGGCGGCCAGCGCCATCAGCTTCGTGTCCTCGTTCGCCGTCAACTACCGGGGGAACCGCGACCTGACCTTCCGGGCGGGGGCGGTGCCGGGGGCGATCCGCCGCTACGTCACCCTGGTGGCCGTCAACCTGGTCGCCTCGACCGCCCTAGTGGCGGCGCTGACCTGGTGCGACGTCCCCGGCTGGATCGCCAAGCTGATCGCGATGGCCCTGGTGGGCCTGGTCAACTTCGTGGTCCTGCGGGTCTGGGTCTTCCGCCCGTCCGGCTAAAGGATCCGGGCGTTGTCGGCCGCCTCGTGGACCAATTCCGGCAACTCGCCGTGGAACACCCGCTTGATGCTGGAAAGGGTGAAGCCCTCGGCCGTGGAGGTCGGCAAGTGGGACGGCATGGACAGCGCGGTCGGGTCGACCACCACGTCCAACACCACCGGGCCGCCCTTGTGAGCCAGGGCCTCCGCGACCGCGCCGCGCACGTCGCCCGGCTCCTCGACCCGGATCCCGTGCGCGCCCAGGGCGGTGGCCACCGCCGCCAGATTCGGGTTGGGCATGTCCGTGCCGAACGGGATGTAGCCGGCCTCCTGCTGCTCAATGTTGACGAAGTCGAGTTGGCCGTTGTTGAAGATGACGTTGACCACCCGCGCCTTGTGCTGCACCTCCGTGATGAGGTCGCCCAAAGCCAGCATGGTGAAACCGCCGTCGCCGCACATGGCGATCGCCTGGCGCCCCGGCGCGGCCAGCGCGGCCCCAAAGCCGTACGGCGCCGCAGACGCCATTGACGCCCAGGTCAGCGATCCCATGAAGCGGCGGTCCCGGCCGGCGCGGACATGCCGGGCGACCCACATGCACGGCGTGCCGGTGTCCGCGAAGAAGAGGGCGTCGTCGTCGGCCAGGTCGGAGATGGTGGCCGCCACGAACTCCGGGCGGATCGGCTTCATGTCCGGCCCGCGTTCCACGTAACGGCTCAGCTTGCCCAGCCAGCGCTCCGTTTGGCGGACGTGGTGGTCCAGGTGCCCGCGGTCGGCGTGGCGCTCCAATCGCGGCAGCAACTGCGCCACGGTCTGGCCGACGTCCCCGACCACGCCCAGTTCGATCGGCATCCGCCGTCCCAGCCGCCGCGGGTCGCGGTCTATCTGGATGGCGGGCGTCCCCGCCGGCAGAAAGTTCTGGAAGGGGAAGTCGCAGCCCAGCATTAGCACCAGGTCCGCGTCATGGAGCGCGTCGTAGGCGCCGCCCCAGCCGAGCAGGCCGGTCATCCCGACGGCGTTCGGCGTGGCGGCCTCCAGCCACTGCTTGCCCCG
Source organism: Bifidobacteriaceae bacterium (assembly GCA_031281585.1). Classification (NCBI taxonomy): domain Bacteria; kingdom Bacillati; phylum Actinomycetota; class Actinomycetes; order Bifidobacteriales; family Bifidobacteriaceae; species Bifidobacteriaceae bacterium. Next base: position 44,009 of record JAITFE010000012.1, read on the forward strand.
GAACGAGAACGCCACCGGCGCGGCCGTCAGTTCCGCCAGCGCCGCGACCTGCGGCGCGCCGTCGCGGCAGCCGTAGCCGCCCATGATGGTGATCTTGCGCGCCTGGTTGATCAGGTCCGCCATGGCGGCGAGGTCCGCCTCGGGGGCCGGGGGAGGGGCGGTGTCGAGGCGCGGCAGCTTGTAGCGGCGCTTGGTGGACTCCTGTTTGGCCACGTCGCCGGGCAGCGAGATGACGGTCGGCCCGGCCTCGAGCAAGGCCGTGTTGATGGCTTGGTTTATCACCGCGCGGGCCTGGTCCGCGTCCACGATCCGGCCCGTGTAGAGGGAGGCCGTGCGGAAGAAGTCGTACGGGTTCAGCTCCTCCAGCCCGTCGGTGTCCATGATGGTCCGCTCGACGTCACCGGCCACGGCGATCACCGGCGCGCCCTCGTGTTTCGCGTCCAGGAGCCCGTTGATCAGGTGCGCCACGCCGGGACCGGCCGTGCCGCAGACCGCGACCGGCCGCCCGGTCAGCTGCGCCTCCGAGGCGGCCGCGAACGTCCCGTATTCCTCGTGCCGCACGTGGATGAACTCCACCCGCCCGTTCCGGCGCAACGCGTCGATCACGGGGTTGAGCGCGTCTCCCACAATTCCGTAGCATCGCGCCACCCCCGCGTCCGCGAGCATCTGCCAAAGTTGATCGGCCACATTGTGCGCCATTTCATCGCCCCCTCTTTTCTGGTTTCACACCTTGGGGGAGGCTATGCCGCCCGTTCCATCCGGCCGGGTTCCGCGCCCGTTCGTTCCGCCAGGCGGACGGTTTGGGGCGGTCAGCGCTCGGAGCGGCGCTGGATGAAGGCGGCGATGCCGGGAACCGTGAAGGCGAGCCGTCCGCGTTCGGGCGCGTAGACGAGCCCCTTGGCGATCAGGGCGGCGCGGGTGGTGGAGAGTTGGCTGGGACTCTTGCCCATCCGCGCGCCGACTTGGCCGACAGCCACCGCGTCCACGCCCGGGTCGGGGCTGGACGCCGGAGGGAGCATGGCCTCGAGGAAGGTCCGTTCCGCCTTGGTCGCGCGTTCCCATCGGCTGGTGAAAAAGCCGTCGTCGAGTTCGGCCCAGCCGTCCTCGATGGCTTGGCGGGCGTCCGTCTGGTCGATCTCCGTGCCTTCGGCCAGCCGCCAGGCGTGATATCCGAAGGTTTGCAGAAAGAACGGGTAGCCCTGGGATTCGCCTGCGATGAGATCAAGGCCCGCGCTGTTGAAGCGGACGCCCAACCGCTCGGCCGGTTGTGCGAGGGCGGCCCGCGAGGACTCGTGGTCCAGTTTGTCCACCACCGTGTAGCTGAAACGCTCGGCGTAGGAGCGCACGGCGGCCAATTTGCCCCGAACGGACGGGAGGCCCGCGCCGACCAGAATGAACGGCCACCCGCGTTGCGCGGCTCGGTGCTGGGCGGCGATCACAGCGCCGGTCACGGTAGGGTCAAGGTCCTGCAACTCGTCGATGAACAGAGCCAATCCAGTTCCGTCTTTGGCCAAACGCGGCCCGAGCGTGTCCACCACGTCGAGCAACGCCAGTTCGAGGTCAACCGGTGATTGGCCGGGCTCATGGCGCCCGATCGCGATGCCGCCTCCCGTCAGCCCGGCGTTGAGCGAGAACGAGTCGATCGCTTTTACGGCTTCGGCGAAGCCCCGGCGCCGGACCACCTTGTGGCGGACGCGCTCAAGTTCGCGGGCCAACCGCCGACCGGCCGATCCGAGCTCCGGGTCCGCGCCGGCCGCCTCGAGGTTCATGGTCTGCCAGTGAGCATCCTCGGCCCGCGCCTGAAACGCCTCGAGCAGCACGGTCTTGCCCACGCCGCGAAGGCCGAACAGAACCAAAGGACTTGAGGGCAGGCCGGTTGCGGACCTCGCCATCATGGCTTCGAAGTCTGCCAGCTGCTTTTGACGACCGGCCAACTCCGGCGGCCGCAGGCCGGCGCCTGGGCTGAAAGGGTTGGAACGCTGGTCCACAATGGCAAGTATAGCGATCTATACCCGTGTATAGCAGAATCTCCTATACACGGGTATAAATCACTATAGATGTGCGGCCGGTGGCCGCCGCAGCCGCTCCGACCAGCGCGAACGCGGATCCGATGAACAGGGCCGGGCGGTAGCCCGTGCCGGCCACGGCGCCGGCCAGGGCCGGGCCGACAATCTGGCCCAAGGCGTAGCCGGCGGTCAGGATGGCGACCGCGCGCCCAGGGGCCAGGGCGCGGCCGGCCGCCATGGCCAAGGCCACCGCGCCCATGAAGGTCCCGCCGAACAGGACTGCGGCGGCGCCGGCCGCCCAGGGGCCCTCGGCCAGGGCGGGCAGGGCCATCCCGAGGGCCTGGATGGCCAAGGCGCAGGCCAG
>JAITFE010000013.1 GCA_031281585.1 Bifidobacteriaceae bacterium
AACGCGCGCGGACCCTTTGGGGCAGCGACTGATCCATCAGGATCAGCCCGATGTCGTCCTCGCCCCAGTCGAGGAGGTTTTCCAGGGCCTCGATTTCCCCGAACACGTGCAGCGCGCGCGCCCAAAACTGGATCGGCACGCGCCCGTCGCCCTTCTCCATCCGGCGCACGGTAGTGAGCGAACAGCCCATGCGTTCGGCCAGGGAAGCCTGCGTGATGCGGGGACAGCCAACGGTCTAGCCGGCCTAACCGTTTCCACGGGAGCGATTATGCAGCGTAAACGTTTCGATCAGAGCATTCACAATGCTCAGTGGATTCGGTCGCGCAGTGCCCGGCCGGCGAACAGATTCGGTCCGGACCGGCACCAATACACCGCGACGGCGAGGGCCGCGATCCGACACCCGGAGAAGACTCTTGCGGGACAAACGCACGGCCTTGCAGATGGCGCCGCCAAGGCAGTTGGCGGCGCGTCAGAAGAGCCGAAATGTGAAGATTGACGCGCATTATTTTTCTGGCTATTGGGCTCATGGGGCAACGGTTGTATGATTAGTTTATGACCCCGGACAACCCCCGTGACGCGATCCGGGCGCTGCTCGCGGAGGCCCAAGAGCAGACCCGCCTGGCCAGGATCGCGGAGGCGCGGGCGGCCCGGTCGCTGGCCCAGGCGGCCCGGGTCGCGGACCAGGCCGGGCTGGCCGGATGGGCGGTCGTCGAGGAGCACGCCCTTTCGAACGCCATGACCCGGGGCGAGGCCAGACAACTCGCCGCCGCCGGGGATTCAGGCCTGGACCACCCGGCGTTCCTAGACGCCCAAGAACGTGGCCAACTGACCACCAAAGCCTGCGCGGCCATCCGAACCGCCGCCGGCCGCAGCCAGAACCCCGAGGTCCAAGCCCAAGTGCGGGCGTTCGGACTCAGCCTCGCCAAGAGCTTCCCCGCCGGGAAGGTCCGGGCCGGAGCCGAAAAGCTCGCCGCCCTGCTCGACCCGGCCGCGTTCGCCAACGGCCACGAACAAGAAACAGCCAAACGCGGCGTCCGCCTCATCCCCCGCCCCCACGGGATGGCGGAGCTGCGGGCCTACGGGCCCGCCCACCAACTAGCCGCCGTCATGGCCGGCGTCGACGCCGCCGCCCGCAAAATCCAAAGCCTCTGCCGGCAAACAGGCACAACGTGCAACGCCCGCCAAACCGGGTTCGACGCCTTCTGCGCCATCTGGAAACCCTGCGACGACCCGGCCGACCGCGCCAAATCAGTCAACCAAATCATGGCCCGCCCCCACCTGCTCGTCCACATCGACGCCGCCGCCCTCCTAGGCGCCGCCAAAACCCCCGCCCTCCTCGGCGGGCAAACACCCATCCCCGCCCACATCGCCCGCCAAATCGCCGAAAACGCCACCTGGCAGGCGCTGGTCGAAGACGCCGGGCGGATCGTCGGGCTCGGCCACCGGATCCACCCCCCAGGGGCCCTCCCAGACCCGGAAGACTGGCCCGCCAACACCCTCGCCAACAACACCTACCAAGCCCCACCCAAACTCCGGCTCCTGTTGGAGGCCCGCGACCAAGGCTGCGTCGTCCCGAACTGCACGGCACCCCCCGAAAGATGCGAAACCGACCACCGCACCCCCTACGACCCCACCAAACCCGCCAACACCCAAACCACCGGCGCCAACACCCAACTCCTCTGCAAAACCCACCACCAATTGAAAACCCACCACGGCTGGGACCACCAATACAACCCCGCCACCGGCCAAACCACCATCACCACACCACACACCTGACCATTCGCCGGAAGGCCGACCTCTGTTACCTTTGGGCCCGCTCGGCGCAGTTACTGGTTGGGGGTGTTCTCAATGACTGAAGACCGACTAGGAAGGCGGCCAACCCTTTCCGTGGTCGCCATCGCGTTGGCCGGGGTTGTCACTCTAGTCTTGGCGGCCCTGCCGTTGACGCCCTGGTTCAAGGGCCGCGCCCCGCTGCCGCCAGCCCAAGCGGACCAGCCGACCAAGGCCAGCGACCCCGACGACTACTCCGAGATCTACGCCGCCGTCGCGGCGCTGGCTCCCAAGTCAGGCGTCCGTTGCGGAACGGGGGAGCCCGTGACGGCGACCTTCCAAGGCGGCGCCGGCATCGAAGAGGCGGACCTGGTCAAGACGGACGGCGAGTCGCTCTTCGTCGCCTCCGGCAACCAGGTGGCGATCGTGGAGGTGGACGGGGCTGGGAGCCGGACGGTCGGCATCGTGCGATTGGAAGAGGCGTTGCGCGCGGCGCCCGCGCTGCGAGACGCGCCGGACGTTGTGCTCGCCGAATTGGGCGCCGTGGATCTTCTGGCGGACAAGGACACCCTGGTGGTGCTGGTCTCCTGGTCGGTCTTGGACTACGGCCTGGCGTACGAGGTCTGGGACGGCCAGGACTGGGCCGCGGCGGAGGCATGGGATCCGGTGACCCTCGCGGTGCTCTACGACGTGTCAGACCCGGCGGCGCCCCGGCATCTGGAGACGTTCTCCCAAAGCGGCGGTTACGCCGGAGCGTACCTGAAGGATGGAGCGCTGTTCCTGCTCAGCGGCCACAGCGTGGGTCTGGGAAGGGAAATCGCCCAAGGCGACCCCGCGAGTTTCGTGCCCGTGATCGGCGAGACGTCCGGCTCTTCGCCGGTTCCGGCCGGGCAAGTCCTCGTCGGGTCGAACCCGAGTTCACCGACCTACGCCCTCATCACGGCCGTCGACCTCGCCGCCCGCAAACGCCTGTCCAGTTTGTCCGCCCTGGGCGTGGGCCCCGCCCACGTCTCCGAGAACAGCCTGTGCCTGGCCGCAGCCGTCGCCCACGACGATGGCACCACCACAACCGACGTCTGGCGGGTGCCGTTGGACGCCGACCGGCTGGCCGTCGCGGCGCGCGGCTCTCTGCCGGGCTGGCTCGGACGCGCCGCGCTGGACGAGCACGACGGCTACCTGCGCGCGCTGACCAGCGAATGGATCCCCGACGAGTTGGTCAACGGGTTGTGGACGGGCCACGTGGAGGACGGCCTGACCGTGCTGGACTCCGCGCTGAGCCAGGTCGGGGAGGTCAGGCCCCTTGGCGGCCCGCCCGCCGTCTCGGCGCGGGTCACGTTCGCCGGCGACCTGGCCTACGTGACCGCCGAAGGCGAGGCCGATTCGCTGTTCGCCGTGGATTTGAGCGATCCGACCCGGCCGCGCGTACTGTCCGCGCTGGACACTGACGGATACGTCCCGTCGTTGCGCCCGCTGGCCGACCAGGGCCTCCTCGGCGTGGGCTGGCTCACCGACGAATCCCAACTGACCGCCGAGGGCAAGTTCCCCCGCCTCCCGAAGCTGTCGCTGTTCCAGGGCGCCGGCCAGATCGCCGAGACGGCCACCCTGGAGCTTGACGGCCTGGACTCGGTTGACGACGACGCCCTCGTGGCGGACCCGGCGCGCCGGGCGTTGGGTTTGCCCGCCGATGCCGTCCAAGGGCCCGCGTACTTGGTGGCCGGTTACGGCAGCGGCAGGCTCACGGAACTGGCACGCCTGGACGCCGTCCGGGGCCGCGCCGGAAGCTCCCTTTCCTACCCGGTTCGCGGGGTCTTCCTGGGCGGCAGCGTTTACGTCTGCTCCAGAGGCGGCGTGGCCGTCTATTCCCTGGACTCCTTCGCGGAACTGGCCCGAATCACGTTCTGACCGGATGCTAGGGTAACCCCCATGCCTGGGCAGTCGACCTTCGCCCCTGACGATTCGGACAAGAACCGGGCCGCCCGGCCTGCGGACGGCCCGTGGACATGACGACGGCCACCTGGGTGCTGAGGGAGTCGACCGACGAGCAGCGGCGGCGTTGGCGCGAAATGCGTTTCCCGACTCTGCTTAACAACACCTCCAACGCCGGCTACTCAACCCACGCCCTTGACGAGGACACGGGACGCTATCTGCTGCTGGGCGACCACGTGAGCGACTCCATAGTCCGGTGCTCGGGCGAGGAGGAGTGGCTGCACCTGTTCTTTGACGGTCGCGGCTTCCACAAAATCCGCTCGACCATCTTCAACCGATCGGACTTCTTCCACACGGGCGTGCCCGGCCCCGGAGACTCGATCGGCGCGCCGGAGCACCTTAGCGCGGATGTCATCGAGGCGATGCTGGTGCTGGCCGACCGGCGCTGACCGCGAACACCGCCAGTCCGCCGTCCGAGCCGACCGCGATCAATCCCGGTCCCGGCACGCTCAGGCACTGGGGCGAGCCGGCCAGCGGAATCACGGCGACCGGTTCGGCCAGGCCCGCGCCCGGATCCCACAGCCGAACCGACGTGTCATAGCTGATGGTGGCCAAGAGGCACCGGTCCCCCACTGGCACCGTCGCCACCGAGCGAACCTCGCGCGGGTGGCCGGCAGAGGATTCGGCGACGCAAACGCGGCCCAGCAGGTTCCACAGTTGGACGCGCCCGGATTGGTTGCCGGTGGCGAGCAGTTCGCGGCCTCCCACGCGGACCGGCGCGGCGGCGGTCAGACGGTCCATCCGCAGTTCGCCAAGGGAAGACGGGGGCGCGCCGGACGTCGGGTCCCAAGTCGACACTTCCCAATCATGGACTATCCCAACCACCGTCCGGCCTTGGACCGTGGCGCCGAAGAGCCCCTTCACCTGGCGCCACTCCCCCGCCTGCGTCGCCGCCACGCAGACAGGCGCGGCCACATCCCACAGTTGCACCGCCCCCTCATGGCCGCTGGCGATCGCGAGAACCCGCCGGCCGCCTAAGTCGAGTTCCGCCATCGCGCCGACCGTCGCCCCCGCGGCCGTCTCCAACTCCGCCAGGCACCGTCCCGCCGCCAGGTCCCAGAATTGCACCAACCCGCCGTAACCGCCCACCGCCAGCGTGGTTCGCCCCTGGACATGCGCCTCGGCCAGGGAAGATGGGCCGTCTGTGCTCCACGGCCTGATATTCCCGGCGGCAACCCGCGCCTCGGTGTTCCAAACACGCAGTTCAGAGCCGTAGTTGGCAGTGGCCACCAACGTGTTGACCGCAGCCATGCGCGCCACCAAGCCGATGGTTTGACCGTCATGGTCGGGAGGGTCTTGGGCGGGGTCCCATAGCCGCAGCGTGCGCCGGTTGCCGCCCGTGGCAAGAAGCGAGCGGCCGCCGGCCCGCACCGGTTCGAGCACCTGGACCCAGCCGTCCAGCCAGGTGAGGTCCGGGGTGAGCCGTTCCTCCGTGGCCAGGTCCCACAGCCACACAGACCCGCCGCGACCGCCGACCGCGAGCGCCTCGCGTTCCCCCACGCGAATAGGCGCCAGGGCGAGAACCGCCTGCCTGTCGCCCTGGCCGAACCGCACGGTCTGACCCGTGGCCGGATCCACGAGCCGCACGCTTCCGTCTGAACCGCCGCACGCCAGCAGCGCCCGGCCACCCCATTGGACCGTTCTCAGAGCATGGACGGGGCCGTCAAAGTTCACGATGCCGTCTGCCGCCGCCTGCCCCGCGGCCAGATCCCACAGGCGCACCGTCGCGTCGGCATACGCGACCGCCAGCCGCTCACGCCCGTGGACCGGAACCGTTGCCATGGCCAAGACCCGGCCCTGGCCGGCGGCGATTCCGGAGCCGAAAAGAGTCCCGGTGGCGGGATCCGCCAACCGCACGGCGCCGTCGCTGCAGCCGCAGGCGAGCAACGTGCGCCCGCCCGCCGAAACCACCGCAAGGCTCTTGACCAGGCCCCGTGCGAGTTTCAGCAACACTCCGAGCGGCCGGCGGCCGGCCAGGTCCCACAGGCGCACAGTCCTGTCGTCGCCGGCCGTCGCCAGGATTGTCCCTCCAACCAGCGTCATCGCCAGAACGGCCTGCGTGTGGCCGACCATCGGATCGCCCAAGGGCCTGCCCGTCTCGGGGTCCCATATTCGCACCGTCCCGTCGGTCCCGCCGACGGCCAACCTCCAAGCGCCGCCGGCGTCCTCGAAGCACGCCAGCGCCAGAACCCCCGTCACGACAGGGAGGGCACGCTCAAACCGGGCGGCTTTGGGCACCGCCCAATCGACCGCCACCCGCACCCCGCCCGCAGGCGTGGCAAACGGCGGCGGGGCAGCGGATCGCGGGTGACGCCACGCCTCCGCTTCCCGGATCAAGGCCCGCTCGGCCGGCGACTCCAGCTCCTCAAGCCAGCGCGTGGCGCTTGCCACCGCCGCCACATTCGCCGGGACGGCGCCGTCCCCGAAGCCCGCGCTCGCCACCGCCGCTCGAACGCGTTCGAAATCCAGGTGGTCAAGGATCGGCGCGCGCCGCTCGACCTCGAGCCACGGCGTGCCGCCGCCCAGCGCGCAATGCGCTGGCAGGTGACGGGCGATGTACGGGTTGAGAACGGCATCGGCGGCAAGCTGTGACCAGGCCAACTGCGCGAGCGCGCGGGCGATGCTCGCGTGAGCGGCCCGGGCGCCACCCAGCCGACTCTGCGTGATCGCGTCCCGGATCTCGGGGCTGGCCGGACGCCAAACCTCCTGGCCGAAGTCCAGGTCCCGAGTCAAGAGCGCCTGGCCGTGGCGGCGAAGGGCGTTTTCCAAATCACCGGCGGTGACGTCCGAGTCGGCGAGCGCCCGAGCCATGGCCAACCAGACGCCGTCGTCAACCGGCACCCCTTTGCCCTGCGCCAGGGCCGCCGCCTGGAGAACGGCCGCGTCCGCGCCCTGGGCCTGCGCGAGGGAGTTGTCGACGGCGGCCGGCCCTGGGGGCAGGTCAATCCGAAGGCCCGGCCCCAAGGCTTTGACCAGCGGCGCGTCGGGATTGTCGGGAACGCCCAGGCGCGACTCCACCGCTCGGCGGCTGCCGACCAGGACGGCGGCTCCCTTGGTTCGCGCGAGCGGCGCCAGAAGGTCCACCGCCACGCCGTACGGGTCCTCGGCGCGGTCCAGGTTGTCCACGGCGAACAACACCGGCCGCCCGGCACCTTCCGTCAGAGCGAGCAGGCGTTCCACGGGCGCGGCCTCGGCGTGCCGGGGCGCGTCCCAGTCCCCCGCGAAAACGCCCCGGCCCAACGCCTCGGCGATCTGATCCGCGGTCCACCCCTCGGCGTTCACCGGCGCGGCGCGCTCGGCCGCCTCCGCCAGCAGCGCCGACTTCCCCGCCCGCGGGTCCCCCGTCACCACCAACAGCCCGCCCACGCCGGAGGCGAGCCACTCGGCGATCTGCCGCCGCTCCGGAGAACCGGCGGCCGGGGGTGTGCGCACATCAGAATGGTAGGGGACTCAGCGAAAGCCAGCGTTATCGAAGTCCCCGCCCGCGAATAGCCAGGCGCGGCGTCCCTCGCCACCAGGTCGAGCGCTCCGAATAGACATGTCTATGTCACTTAGTCACCGGCAGTCAGCGACGCCGCAGGTAACGGACCAGCCTCCTGACAGCGCCAAGGCTGAGACCCGCGATCATCGCGACGAAGATGGCAGCGGCGCGCTTCGGGGCCGTCCGTCCCTCGGCGATCATTTCTTGCACAATCATCACGTCCGTAGCCAGCATCATCACCATGAGAATGCTAAATGCCACTATTCCAAAGACCGCGAACACGCGGCCGACCGTGGACGGGCGCCGAGGCGGGATCGGAGGCAAAGCCTGGAACTGCCCCGGATAGCCGGGAGGCGGCCCCGAGCCAACGCCGACTGCGGGGGGAACCGCGACCGTCGGCATGGGCGGTGGCCGCTCGGGGATCTCATCCGGATCCCTGGCAGGCAGCCGCGCCAGCAGACCGGTGCCGACCGCCGCGTCAATCTGGTGTATTGCAGCGGGCTCCATGGCCCACAGGTTCGGCTCGACTCGCATCATGTTGCCCCTGCGAGACACCAACAAGCGGCCTCCGTCCGGATACGCCCCCACCGCCACGCAGTCCCGGTAATAGACGCTGCCAGAGCCGTCCGGGCCGGTGATCGAAACGCCCTCGGCGCCCAGAACCAGGTGGACCTCAGGGTCCGAGTGGCGGGGATACCGTTGCCCTTGTACAACCGCACCCGAACTGAAGCTAACGGGTGTGAAACCAGCCCATTGACCGGAGCTGCCCTCCGGCGTC
>JAITFE010000014.1 GCA_031281585.1 Bifidobacteriaceae bacterium
CCGCCAGCTCTTCCACTGGCGGATTATGTGCCGGGGCTCACGCCCCGCGGCGGGTTAGGGGCTGGTCGCGGCGCCCGGCAGCGCCAAGGGCACCCACCCGTCGAGCACTGGAGCCGCAATTCAGGCGTCCCCGCCCGCAAGGCTGGGAGAGAAGCGGGCGCTGGGGCTGGCCAGGACGGCATCGGCCGTGACGGTGACTGAGGCGACCGGCCAGCGGGCGGCGGCCGCGACCCCGCCCACCATCAGCGCCGTCGAGTACGCCTCCGCCTCCATGCCTGTGGCCGCCAACACCGTCGCCTGCAGGATCCCCGAGTCGGCAGAGCGCCCCGTTGTCGGGTCGAGGATGTGCCCCGCCTGCTCGTCCACGCCCGATGTCGCCAAAGCACCGCCCGCCAACTCCAACACGCCCAGAGCGTCGTTCGGGCCCCCGCCCGGCGAGCGCAGCCCGATCCGCCACGGCCCCCCGCCCGCCCGCTCGCCCATCGCCGCGAAGGAGGACACGCCAACGCCGACCAGCGCCGAATCCGCCCCGCGGCGGCGGCACAATGCCAGGCAGGCTTCCGCCGCGTAGCCCTTGCCGATCCCGCCTAAGTCGATCCCCGTAACGCCTCCCACGCCGACGATGCCGTCCCGTCCCTTTCCGGCCCGACCCTCCCGACCCCGGTTCAGCACCTCGACAGCCAGGCGCGCCTCCGCGGCTTGCCCGGGAACATGGCCCGCCCGCGCCTGGCCGTTCTCGCCTCCCGCGTGTCTGACCTCCAGGCCGCGGCCCGGCAGAGCCGGGTCGAACAGGCCCTCGGTGGCCTCGCGGAGACGCGCCGCCTCCGCCAGAACCAACGCCGTGTGCGCCCCGACGGCGAGCCATTCGCCGGGCCGGCGGCTCAGCCGCGACACGTCGGAGTCCGGCCGGAACCGCGACAACTGCGCCTCGATCTCCTCAATCAACGTCCGCGCCTCCCCCGCCAACGAGTCTGCGGCCGCGCCACCGAACTTGAGGGTGACCAGCGTGCCCATGGCGGGGAACTCGGCCAGCCCCCACGCGGGGCGAACTCCAGCGGCCGTCACACCGCGCCCCCGACAACGGGGACGGTACCGTTTTGCGTCCCGCGTCCCATCTCGCCTGACCAGGCCGTTGCCCGCTGAAAATGGGTACCGTCCCCGTTTCTGGGGATGCCGGCGTTGGGCGCCGCGCCCATTTAGGGGGCCGCCTCCTGGGCTTGGATAAGGGCGTTGGTGGACGCCTCCAAGAATTGGCCGTAGGCGATCGTGGCGCCGGAGACCGCGTCGACCTCCGCCGGTTCGCCGACCTCGATTAGCTCGCGGGCGTAGACGTCGAAGGCCGCGACCGCCTTCTGGGCCGCGCGGTACGCGGACCGGTTCGCGATCTGGCCCGACGAGTCCTTCCCGTAATCCTCCGCCTTGACCGAACCGTTGGCCTGGACGGTGACGTACTCGCTGGCCACGATCTTGCCGTCCGCGACCGTCACCGTCGAGCGCCCGTAGGCGCCCTCCTCGTCCGGTTCGCTCTCCCCCACCCAGACGCCGTCCGCCAGCGGCAGGGACGGGTCGAACGGCGGGGCGGACGGCCCGCAGCCGGCCAGGCCACCGGCCGCCGAGGCGGCCAGCCCGACCAGGCCAGCCAACCCGACCAACCCGCTAGGCCTGGCCCGGGCGGGCAAGCCCGCTGCGCCCGAGCCTGCGGGGCCCGCCCACGCGGCCGAAGAGGTCGCGTCCGGGCACGCCGCCCAGCCAGCATCACCCGCCGCCGCAGCCGAACAGGTCGCATGCGCCTGCGGGGTCAGGCCCACAGCGCCCGCCCGCATCGCGTCAAGCCCGCCAGCGTCCGCGCGGTGCCGGCCCTCATTTGCCGTGGTCATGGAACACCTCCCGGACCACCCGGCCGTGGTCGAGGGCGATCTCGCGTTGGCCCTCGGCCGCCACGAACGGGTCGTGCGTCACCACCACCAGGGTGGCGCCTTCGGCGTGCAGCGAACGGAAGATGTCCAGCACCGTCGCCTCGTTGGCGGCGTCCAGGTTGCCGGTCGGCTCGTCCGCCAGGATCAACGCCGGGTAGTTGATGAGGGCGCGGGCAATGCAGACCCGTTGCTGTTCGCCGCCGGACAACTGCGACGGCAGGTGCGAGGCCCGCTCCCTCAACCCGACGCGCTCGAGGGCCGCCAGCGCCTCCGCCTCGTCCGGCATGGAATGGTAGTATTGCGCCACCATCACGTTCTCCACCGCGGTCAAATGCCCAATCAGATGGAATTTCTGGAAGATCAGCCCCACGGTGTTGCGCCTGATCTGGGCCAGTTCCCGCGCGCCCAGCCCGCTCAATTGCACCCCGTCCAACGCCACCGACCCGGTGCTCGCCCGGTCCATCGCGCCCACAATGTTCATCAGGGTGGTCTTCCCCGACCCGGACGGTCCCACGATCGACAGCCACTGGCCTTTCGGCACGGTCAGCGAGACCTCGTCCAGCGCCCGCAGTTCCCCGTAGACCTTGGACACCGATTCCAGTTCCAACAGCTCGTTCATCAGTTCTCCGCGTCCTCTTCCATATGCGGTCATTCTCCTCGCAGCACTATGGCCGGGTCGACCTCGGCCGCGCGGCGCACCGGCACCAGCGCGGCCGCCCAGGCGACCAATGTGGACAAGCCCACCGCCGCCAACGCCAGCCACCACGTCATGGCCACCCCCCGGTGGAACACGTTCAGGCTGATGACCTGCGCCAACAGGTATCCCAGCCCCGTTCCGACAAGGCCTCCGACCGCGCCCAGCGCCAGCCCCTCGCTCAAGAACTCCCGCTCCACCTCGCGGTTGGACGCGCCCAGCGCCTTGCGCAGCGCGATTTCGCCCTGGCGTTCAGCCACCACCGCCATCATGGTGGTGGACACCCCGATCATGGTCAGCGCCAGCACGATCACCGTTATCAACGCCAGCAGCGACCGCAGCATGGACAGCACATACGTGTCCGATTCCGTCAGCCGCTTCACCGGCGCCGCCGCCACGCCCGCCACTTCCGCGCCGATCGCCTTCGCCAGCGTCTCGATCCGCCCGGCGTCCGCCGCGACCGAGTACTCCACCACGTCGTACTGGCCCCCCACCCCCGTGAACTCCTCCAGGTCCCGCAACCCCATCAGGATCAACTCGTCCTCCGAGCCGCCCGTCGACAGCACCCCCGCCACCGTGAACGTCGCCACGGCCTCCTCCTCCAGCACAGCCTCGGCTTCCCCGTCCGGGTCCTCCCCGGTGCCCGATGCCGTGCCCCTGCTCCCAGCCCCGTCTTCCGCTCCCGCGCCGTCGCCGTCCGGCCCGCCCGCCGCGCCGGGTCCGTCCCCGCCGCCCGATGCCGTGCCGCCGTTCCCAGCCCCGTCTTCCGCTCCCGCGCCGGCATTGTCGCCCGGGGTCGCCTCGACCGCCGCCACCAACTCGACCTGGTCGCCCGCCGCCAGCCCGATCCACTCGGCGATGTCCTGCCCGATCAGCACCTCGCCCGGCCCGGCGGGCCAGTCGCCCTCGACGTACCAGTACGGGCTGACCTGGCGGACCGCCTCCAGGTCGGTGCCCGCGGTCAGGTAGGGCTGCTCGTTCAACCGCAGCGTCTCATAGCGGTACGGCGCGGACCCGATCACCTCCGCCGACTCGAGCACGCCGGCGATGGGCTCCAGGGCCGCAGCCGGGACCTTCCCGGCGCCGTCCTCCGGCATGACCAGCAAGTTCGCCCCATACGCCCGCATCTCGCGGGTCATTTGGCGCGGGATGTCCGTGGCGATGGACGCGAGCGCGAACAGCGTGGTCGCGCCGATCCCGACCGCCAGCACCGCGATCAGCACCCGGGAGCGCCGGCGCGTGACCGACCGCAGGACCATCCGCCAGAACATGGCCCGGCGGGCGCGCGCCTGGTCCCGAGGCACCGGCGCGCTGTGCCCCCGAGCCGCCGCGCTGTCGCCTCGCGCGCCCGCTGTCGCGTCGCCGCTCTTCGCCGCCAGGCGGCTCTCGCCCGCCCGGTCCTCGCCGCGCACCGCCGCGCCCGCCCTCTTCCGCGCCATGCCCGTCACCGCCCGTGCAACACGTCCGCCGGGCGCAAGCGCAACAGGAAGCGGATCGACGGCAGCGACCCGCCCAGTACCACAAGGAACACCAGGCCCGCGACCAGCAGGGCCACGACCGGCCGGGCGGCTATGGCGGAGCCGAAGACGGCGTGCCCAATGAGCTGCGCGAAGCCGAGCCCGGCGGCGTAGCCCACCAGGCCGCCGGCCAACCCCACCAAGGCCATCTCCGCCAGAATCAGCCGGACCACCGACCCGTCAGCCGCCCCCACGGCCTTCAGCAACCCGATCTGCGGGGCCCGCTCGATCACGTTGGCCGTCACCAGGTTGGCTATCGCCAACGCGGAGGCGATCAAAGACAGCGCCGTGACCAGGAGCATCAGCAGCCGGGTCTTGGCCAGGATGGACCCGGAGGACTCGGTCACCTGGCGGACCGGCTTGGCGACCGCCTCCGGGATGACCTCCTCGATTTGATAGGCGATCGAGGACGCGTAGGCCGTGCAGTACCAGGTTTCCCATTCGGAGATGGTCAGCGACTGGGGGTTGCGGGCGGCCTTGCGCGCCAGGTCGTTGTCCGGCGTGGTCAGGGCGCTGACCTCGACCGAGTCGACCTCGCCCGCGCGCCCGGCCAGGCGCTGCGCGGTCGCCAGCGGAACGATCACCTGGGACGACTCGTCGCCGGACGTGTTCACAATCCCGGCCACTTTGACCGTCGCCGTCCCCTCCGGGCCGGACAAGGTCAACGTGTCGGCCAACGCCAGGCCGCGCGCCTCCGCCAGGCCGGCGCCCACCAGCGCCAAGTCCTCGTCGCCGTCCGCGATCCAGCCGCCCTCCACGTCCCACCAGGACCGCAGGTTCAAGATCCCCGCCACGGCGTGTTCGCCGGTGGGCAGATCGAGCGGGCGGGCGAACCAGGTTCCCACAACCGTGACGGGGTCCCCGGCGGGCGACCCGGCGGCATCGGGCGCGCCGCCCAAGGCCAAACCGGCGGAGGTGGATAGGAACGGGGCGAAGTCGAGGATGTTGAACGCCCAGAAGATGGTCTTGATTTTGGGCAGGTCGGCCTCATTCAGCGCGGCCCGTGCGGCGGGGGCGCCCTCCACCTGGTAAAGCTCGTCGAGGACGGCGGCGCCCTTGGCCTGCACCGTGATGTTCGCGCCGTAGGTCTTGAGCTCCTGGTTGACCTTGTCGCCCACGTCGAACATGACGCCCAGCATGGCCGTGGCGACCGAGGCGCCCAGGGCCGTGGTCGCAGCGATCATCACCCGCTTGGAGCGGTCGCGCGTCAACGCTCCGCGCACCATCCGCCAGAACACTTGGCCCCGCCCCTACGCGAACACGTCCGCGGCGGCTTCGAGATCCGCCAGCGCGACCGTCAACTGGCCGCCGTCCAACTCGTAGTCCAGCGGGATGGGATTGCAGCCGCCCTTGAAGCCGATTGTCGCGATGTTCATGATCACGTCGCACAGGCGGCAGATGATCTTGCCGTCCTTCTCGTAGTAGCCGGTGGGCCCGCAGACCTCGCAGGCGTCCAGGCCAACGCCGTAGGCGACCCCGTTCTTCTTGACCACGATGAAGCGGACCTCGACGCCTGTGGACGTGGTGTATGCGAACCGGTGCAGGTGGCCGTCGTCAATGGCGTCCAAGTCGATGACGGCGAGCGCGCCCGCCACGTCGAACTGCTCCGGCGGCGAGAGTTGCGGCTCGCGCTGGTCGATCGCCACCCCGAAGGTCACCACCCAGCCGATGGCCAGGTAGCTGGCCGCGCTGGCCAGGCCGTAATGGATGCGGCGCCGGGCGCGGGCTTTGGCGAGCCGGTCCACGGCCGGGTTCGGGCCGCCGGTGGGCGGGCGGCGGTTGGCCCGCAGCATCGCCAGGGGCGGTATCAGAGCCGCGACCGCCAGGCCGGCCAGGATGACCGAGCCGTGGTTGATCCCCCAGGACAAGGCTTTGAAGACCGGCCGGGGGAGCTCAATCCAGCGCCGGGCGACCAGCAGTTGCATCAGGCCGATCAGGTTCCCCGCCCCGCCCACGGCGACCGCAGCCGTCAGCCCCACACGCCCAACAGCCCGCGACACCCCGTCGCTCGCCCGCGCCACGAACACCCCGACCAAGACGGCCAGGGTGGCGCCCAGCACGAACCCGAGTATCCGCATCAGCGAATCCGTGGAGGCGGCGGAGGTGCCCGGCACCACGAAACTCGACCACTGCAACAACACCGGCGGGACGGCCCGGAACAGCGTCAGCGCGGCCACGGCGCCGGCCGCGCCGGCCCAGGCCCAGGCGACCCAATCCGTCCAGGCCCCGCCCAAGTCGGGCGCCAACGGGGTCGGGGTCGCGTTCGCGCCTTGTGGCGCGCGCCCCTCGCCAGACGGCCCGTCCGCTCGCTCTCGCGGCGCCCGGCGGCGGGGCAGCCAGCTCGCAACGGCCAAGGCCGCCATGGCGGCAAGGAGCAGGCTCAGGGTCGCGATCGAGATCACTTCCCGCCCGGCCATGCCCGTGACCTCGCGGATTACCGCCAAGGCCGCACCGCCCGCCGTGCCCGCCGCCACGCCGCCCGCGACCAGGCGCCACGCCTTTCGGCCCAGCCCCAGGCAGCGACCGCCCACAGCGATCACCGCGATCAGCAATATGGCCGGCGCCAGTCCCCCGGTCACGGCGACAACTTGCCCAAGCATTCGGTTCGCGCAGCTCCTTGTCCAACGACTCCGCCCGGCCCGGCGCCAACCGCGCCAGCCAGACAAATTGGGGCCGGGGCCCCACCAGCCCCGGCCCACAGTTTAGGGCAACCTAACAGTCACCATTCCCGCGGCACGTAGTCCCAATCCCATTGAGCCACGATCGGCTCGGTCCAGAAGCGGCCCGTCACGCCCGTCTCCTTGTCGACGTGCAGCAGGTGGCCGTTTTCCTCCGGAGAGTGGATGGTGAAGGTGACTTTGTAGGTGCCCGCCTCCTTCAGCGCCACATTGGCGCCGTAGTGCGGCCCGTCCGAGGCGTTCATCTGCATGAACGTGCCCTCCGACTTGACCGTGCCGTCTTCCGCCACGATCGAGTACTCGACGGTCAGGTTCGGCACGAAATCGCCCACGCCGTAGCCCAAGTCGTTGGCCCCGGCGGAGATGTCCGCCTCGATGTGGAAGTCCGATTCGGCGGCCGCCAGGCCCATGCCCACCGGCTCCATGTCCACCGGCTGGAAGTACACGCCCGAGACCTCCAGCGGCGGCAGGGACTGCGGGTCCCCGATCGGCTCCTCCACGAACCCGCTGGCGCCCTCGTCGCCGGGCGCCGGGGCTGCCTTGTCCGTCTCGGTGTTGGCGGCCGGCGAGGACGGCGTGCCCGTCTCCTCGTCCTTCTTGTCGTCTGTTCCGCAGGCGCTCAGACCCAAAACGGCAATTAGACTAAGGCCGCCCAGGACGGCGGCGGTTCGGCTTTTCATCAGTTTGCTCTCCATTTGATTTCGTTAGTCGGTTGCTTTTCCAGTTGATTTGACTGCTGCCAAGGCGGGTTCGCCCGCCAAGTCCGGGGTTCCGTCTGCCGGTTCCTCCGCCGATGCCGTGGCGCCAGTTTGCGCTCGACCCGGCCGGTCGGCATCGTCGGCTTTGGGAGCCTTGTCCACCTCCGCTGGCGCCGCCGCCTCGCCGGCCCGGGCCGCCGCGCGGCGCGCCCGCCGGACCGCGAACACGCCCAGCGCCACCATCACCACCAGCACGAACGCCTGGGCGGCCAGCGGCTCAACGGAGGGGTACACGCCCAGGATGTCAACGGTGGGGACGCTGCTCAGCGGGGTGATGTTGGCGGCGCCCGCCTCCTGGAGCTCTTTGACCCCGGCGCCCGCGAAGCTCAAGGCCAGCAGGGCCAACAGGCCGGAGGTGGCCAGGAAGAACGGCCGCAGGGGCAGCTTGATCGACAGGTAGCGGATCGCCAGGTAGACGCCGACAAGCACCACCAGGCCAATCGCCAGGCCGTACCAGATCATGCTCGCCTGGTCGCCCGCCTGGTTGGCCAGCGGCTGGAACATCAAGATGATCTCCGCGCCCTCGCGGAAGACCGCCAGGAACGCCACGAACGCCAACGAGAACACCGAGCCGCGGCCCAGCGAGGAGTCCATCTTCTCTTTGATGTAGCTGGACCAGGCGGAGGACTCGGACTTCGACAAGACCCAGTTGGAGACCCACACGAGCATCGCGACCGCCAACAGGGCCGTCACGCCTTCCGTCAGCTCCTGGTTGGCGCCGGAGAGGACCTCGAGCCCATTGATGGCGACGGCCAGCAGGCCGGAGGCGACCACGGCCACTCCCGCGCCAATGTAGACCGTGCCGAGCTTGTCGCGGTTGCCGGACTTGACCAGGTAGGCGATGATCGCGCCCAGGACCAGGATGGCCTCGAAGCCCTCCCTCAGGATGATGATGAAGGACTGGAACAGCAGGACCCAGGCGCTGGTGCCTTTGGCTTCCCCGCCGTCCTGACCGCCGCCGGTGCCGTCCAGGGCCGCCGCTTGTTCGATCAGCATTCCCTTGAGGGCGTCGATGTGGCTCCGCACGTCCCCGTCCGGGCCGCCGGCTTTGATCGCCTTCTTGATCAGCCCGAATTCGTATTCGGCGTCGGTCGCGGCCTGGCCGGACACAAAACTCATGACGATCTTTTCGAAACCGTCGGTCTCATAGTGGCCGTAGTAGGCCTCGTCCACTTTGGCGTAGGCGGCGTCCAGGTCCCCGTCCTGGTAAAGCGTCCAAGCGTCCTCCAGGATGACATTCATCTGCTCGGCGATGTCCGTCCAGCTGTCGCCCTTCGCCGCATGGGCGGGCGAGCCGATCCCCAACAGGCAGATCAGGCCGCCTATGACGGCCAGCCACAGTTTCCGGGCCACTCGCGCCTCCTGGGTTGATTGGGGAGAACCCGACCTGCGGTCAGGCGAAGGTAAGCCTAACCTAAGGAATGCGGGGCTTCAATCAAATTCGGCGTTTCGCCGGAAAATCGCAATACTTTTGTTATCTTTTGCCCGCCTGCCGCCCAGGCGCCGAATCGCGCCGAAGCCGCCCAATCCCCGCTTGGATGCGGTCGGGCCACGCCACCCCGGCGCCGGTCAGGCGATCAGGGCGTGGGCCAGCACGCGGTCGCCGTCGTAGAAGACCGCGGATTGGCCCGCGGCCAGCCCGCGCAGCGGCTCGCGCAGGCTGACATCCAGGCCGGCTCTCTCGCTGACATCCAGGCTTGCATCCAGGCCAACCACGGGGGCAGAGTCGGGGCTGGCGCCCACGGCGCCAAAGCCGCCTCCCGAGCCCGCCGCAGCGACGGGCGGGCCGGGGTCGGGGAGGCGGGGCACGGCATCGGCCGCCGGGCCGACTGTCGCCCCCACCGGCCGGCCGTGCGCGCGAACTTGCACGTCGCAGGACAGCTCGCCGCGCGCGGCCAACCGCTCCGCGTCCGGATCAAGCCAAACGGGCGAACCGACCCGGAAGCGCTCCACCGTCAGCGCCTCGGCCGGGCCCACCCGGACCACGCCGGCGGCCGTGTCGATCGCGGTCACGTAGCGGGGGCGGCCATCGGGGGCCGGCCGTCCCAAACGCAGCCCCCGGCGCTGGCCAATGGTGAACCCGAAGGCTCCGGAATGCGTCCCGACCTGTGCGCCGGACTGGTCCAGGACCGGACCGGGCCGTTCCCCCAGGCGGGCGCGCAGGTAGCCCATGGTGTCGCCGTCCGCCACAAAGCAGATGTCGTAGGAGTCCGGCTTCGCGGAAACGGGCAGCCCCCGCCGGGCGGCCTCCGCTCTGACCTCTGCTTTTGAGGCCACCTCCCCAAGCGGGAATACGCACCGCCTGAGCGCCTCCGGACCGGCCACCGCCAGCACGTAGGACTGGTCCTTCGCCCGGTCGACCGCCCGCCTCAGCGCCACGCCGCAGCCGATCGGTTCGACCCGGGCGTAGTGGCCGGTCACCACGGCCTCGAAGCCCAGGGCCAACGCCCGCTCCGCCAGCACCTGGAACTTGATGAACTGGTTGCAGCGCACGCACGGGTTGGGGGTTCGGCCGGCGGCGTACGTGTCCAGGAAATCCCGCACCACCAGGTCCTCGAACTCTTCCGACAGGTCCCACACGTAAAAGTCCAGCCCCAGTTTCGCGGCGGAACGGCGGGCGTCTGAGGCGTCTTCGATCGAGCAGCAGCCGCGCCCCCCCAAGCGGGTCTGCGCGGGGTTGCGCATCAGGGCCATGTGGACAGCGGTGACCTGGTGGCCCGCTTCGGCCGCCCGCGCGGCGGCCACGGCGCTGTCAACGCCTCCGGACAGGGCGGCGAGCACCCTCACGCCGGAGCCGCCTCGGCCTGAGCGCCGGGCCGCACACGGGCGGCCGCCTGCGCCCTCGCGATCGCCTCAGGCAGAGCGTCCACCAGCGCGGAAACGTCGCCGGGGCGGGAAGTGTGGCCCAGGGACACGCGCAACGCCGACCGCGCCGCGGCCTCCCCAAGGCCCATGGCCAACAGCACATGCGACGGCTGCGCCACCCCGGCGGTGCACGCCGACCCCGTTGAGCACGCCAGTCCAGCCTGGTCAAGCAGATAGACCAGCGCCTCGCCGCGCGCGCCCGCCACCGTGAAGTTGCGCAGCCCCGGCAAATGGCCGGCGGCCGGGGTCAGGGCCGTGAGCGCCGGATGGGACTCCGCGAACGCGTCCAAAGGGGCCAGCATTGCCTCCAGAGCGTCCGGGTCCTCAAGGTTGGCCTCCGCCAGTGCCGCCGCGAACCCGGCGGCGCCGCGCGCGTCAACGGTCCCGGACCGAACGCCCCGCTCTTGGCCCCCGCCGCCGATCAGCGCCCGGATGGGCGTGCGCCGGCCCGCCAACAGCGCTCCGACCCCCACGGGGCCGCCCAGCTTGTGCGCCGAGACGCTGGCGGCGGCCAGGCCGGACGCGCCGAAGTCGAGCCGCGCCTTGCCTGCCGCCTGGACCCAGTCGGAGTGGACCGGCACGCCATGGGCGGCCGCCAATTCGGCCACCTCCGCCACCGGTTGGACCACCCCGGTCTCATTGTTGGCCGCCATCAGCGAGATCAGCGCCGTCTGGCCGCCCAGCCGCCGCAAATGGGACGCCACGAAATCCACATCCGCCCGTCCGTCCGGGCCGACCGGTATGGCCAGGACCTGGGCGGGGCCCGCCAGCCGCGCGTTTTCCAACACGGCGTGATGCTCTGTCGCGCCCACTAATAGATACGGCCGGCTAGACGGCTCTTGCCGCGCGGCGAAGACTCCCCGCACCGCCAGCGCGTCCGCCTCCGTCCCGCCGGAGGTGAACACCACCTCGGCCGACTGGGCGCCCAACTCCCGCGCGACCGCCTCGCGGGCCTCGTCCAGGACCTGCCGCGCCCGCCGGGCCGACCGGTGCAGCGCGTGCGGGTTGCCCGGCACGGCGGCTTCGAGGTAAGCCGCCATGGCCGCCGGGCGCAAGGGCGCGCCAGCCGCGTGGTCAAGGTAGACGTCGGGTTTCACCGCCAGCCATCATGCCACGCGACCGGTCCCGGCCCGGTCGCCACCGGCCGAGAGGCTGCCAGCCGACAGCTACCAGCCGGACGCTATTCGCAGCGCGCCCCCGAACCAGCCGGTGCCAAGCCCCGGATAGAGGTTCACCACCCGCAGGTCCAGGTGCAGCCCCGCGATGTCGGCCGCGCCGTCGCCCGTCAGGTCGCCGCCGCCCAACAGCAGCCAGGGAGTCCACCCGTTGCCCACGCACTTCGAGGCGCCGAAGCCGCCCCCGCGCACTCCTGGGTAGTAATACAGGTAGCCGGTCGGGCTGACGCCCAAGATGTCCCCGATCCCGTCTCTGTTCAGGTCCCCCGCCGCGCGTAGCGTCCAGCGCGCCCAGCCCGATCCGACCTGCGTCCGGCCCGGCAGGAAGTCGCCTCGACCGTTGCTTCGGTACAGGAACATGCGCGCCCCGCCCGGCTCAACCGCCAGCAAATCGCGCTTGCCGTCCCCGTCCAGGTCGGCCGAAGGCTGCGCGACGTAACCCGTCCAGCCCGAACCGATCACACGCGAGGTGAACAGCAGGTGGCCGTCATTCGGGTAGAAGATCAGCAGTCCCCGCGAGTTGATCGACATCAGGTCCGCATACCCGTTGCCGTCCCAGTCGCCGGGCGCCAGCAGCGTGAAGCCGGTCCAGCCGCTGCCAATCTGGCGCGGCGCGCCCAGGGCCGTCGCGGAGACCATTGGGAACATGAACAGTCGGCCGACCCCGTCCACCGCCAGGATTTCGCCCCGGCCGTCCTTGTCCATGTCCGGGCTGGCGACGACTTGTTTGAAATCGCCGAACGGTTGCGGTTCGGGCTCAGGCTCAGGTTTAGGTTCAGGGTCGGGGTTGGCGGCCGTGTAGGTTCGGATGAAGTCCAGCTTGGCGTACAGGTAGCGGCCTGGGCAGGTGGTCGCGTTGACGTCGCGGTGCCCGGCCACGATCGGCTTGGACTGATGCCGCGAGTCCGCCGGGTAGACCGTGTTGCCGGTCAGCGTGGTGATTCCGGCCAGACTCAGCCGCCAGGTCACCAGCCGCCCCGCCGCGTCCAACGCCACGGCGGTCGGCTCGGCGGTCTCCATTGACCCCAGGAAGCACACGCCCGTCGACCCGGTGTTGAATTCGAAGGCGTGGGCGCCCACGACGTTCTTGTCAACCCCGCCTTGGCGCCCTTCCCAGATGCCGCCGAACTTGTCGATCAGGAAGTTGTAGCCGATGTCGTCCCAGCCGTTGTTGCCCATGTGCCAGGTTTGGATGGACCGGATGATGCCCGGCACCTGGGCCTGCGTGTAGTTGTTGTTCCCCTCCTGGTGGTGGATTATCGCTCCGACCAGGCGCGACGCGACTTCCGGCTGGCCCTTCGGGGTGTTGCCGGAGTAGTCCGCCGGGGCCGCGTTCCACAGGGAACGCTCGTTGATAGTCGGTTTGGCCGGCGATGCCGTGGGCGCCGCCCCCAGCACCGTCCCCGTCACGCTTTCGACCGCTTGAGCTCTGCCCGGCTTGGAGGCGCCCGGCGACCCGAGCGCCGACACGGCGTCTGACACCCCGGCGGCGGACGGGTCGGGATCCTGCTCTTCGGCGTTCAGCGGCACCACCGCGGGCGCCACGCCGTCCGGCAGTTCCCCTCCCGGTTCGGACAGCACCTGGATTTGGATGGCGGTCGAACCGGCCACCACCAGCGGGCCGCTGCCGGGCTTGGCCCGGCGCCCTTCGGCGCTGGTCGGATCGGGGCCGTCCGCCGCCTCCAAGTCGAACCACTCGGTCCACTCATCGTCCTGATAGGCCCTGGCCAGCACCCGGCCCGGCTCGACGTCGCCCTCCCAGGTGACGCCGGCCACGGAGAACTCGGCGGTCGCCAACGCGTCGGTGACCAGCACCTCCACTTCGCCGCCGGGTTGGTCCAAGCTCACCTCGGCCGAACCCACGGGGGCGGCGTCCAACGTGGCCACCCCGCCCGCCTCGGCTTCGACCGCCGCCTCGCCAGCCGGCGCGGCGGACTCGGACGGCTTGACCGTGATCGGGTCGCCCGGCGCGGCGTCCAAGGCCTGGCTGACGGCGTCAGCCACCGCCGCCGGGTCCACGGCGCCCACCCCGGACGCGCTCAAGGCGACGAAGACTGGCGGACCAGTGGGCACGGCATCGGCGGGCAAGGCCGGGCCGACGGCCACCAAACCGATTGCGAGGGCGGACACGGCACCCGCCCAATGACGTTGCCGGGCGTTGGCAGAACTGTTCATAGAACATCAAATCCTTCAGCTGCAGGGAAGAAGCGTGTGCGCAACTCGTCCTATTACACCACGAGCCGTGCTCAGCACCAAGGCTGCGCGCCCGGCGTGGCAGATTTGGGTCCGGCGGCGCAGCCCGACCGCCATGGAGTGGCGAGCGGCCTGCAGGCATTGAGGGTTGGCCTGGCATGCCTCCCTGAGGCAAGCTTGTCTTTGTGACTTTTGCCAGCGCCGCGAGGGCTGAGCCGCTACGCTTCCCCGCCAATCAAATGCCGGGCGTCCGGCTCGTCGGAGACGGGGTGGACGTGGCCGTTTTCGCGGCCCATGCGACCAAGGTGGAGCTGTGCCTGATCGACGCTCCGCACAGCCTGGCCCAAACCGAGCGGCGGTTCGCACTGGCGGGGCCGACAAACGGCCTCTTCCACGGCCATGTGCCCGGGGTGGGGCCCGGCCAGCGCTATGGGTTTAGGGCGGACGGGCCGTGGGACCCCTCCGCCGGGCACCTTTACAATCCAAACAAACTGCTGCTGGACCCGTACGGCCGGGGCATTGACGGGGAACCGGTGCTGGCCCCCGCGCTGCACGCTCATCGGACCGATTTGAATCTGGGCCCGGCGGTGACCCCCTGGGAACCGGACGAACGCGACTCGGCGCCTTACATGGCCTACTCGGTTGTGACCGACGAGGCGTTCGACTGGGGCGGCGTGGGACGGCCCAACACGCCGTGGGAGCAGACCCTCATCATGGAGGGCCATGTGCGGGGCATGACCATGCTGCGCGAGGAGATCCCGCCAGACCTGCGCGGCACCTACGCCGGGCTGGCCCACCCCGTCTCCGTGCAGCATCTCAAATCCCTGGGCGTCACGGCCGTCGAACTGTTGCCGATCCACGCGTGCATGACCGAGCCGCACCTGGCCGAGCAGGGCCTGACGAACTACTGGGGTTATTCGACCTTGTCGTTCTTCTCCCCCAATCCGGCCTACGCGACGGCCGCGGCGCGGCGCGAGGGGCCTCAGGCGGTCAGCCGCGAGTTGAAGGGCATGGTCTCGCTGCTGCACCAGGCCGGGATCGAAGTCATCCTCGACGTGGTCTACAACCACACCTGCGAGGTCGGCATGGGCGGCCCCACGGTCTGCTGGCGCGGCCTGGACAACCTGGCCTGGTACCTCCACGACGGGTCGGTGCCGGCGCGGTACGCGGACGTGACCGGCACCGGCAACACGTTGGACTTCCGCCGGACCAACACCGTCGGCATGGCCCTGGACTCGCTGCGGCACTGGGCACACGAATACCAGGTGGACGGGTTCCGCTACGACCTGGCCGTGACGTTGGCGCGGGGCTACTCCGGGTTCGACTCCGACCATCCGTTCCTGGTGGCGCTGGCCACCGACCCGGTCCTGCGGGGAGTCAAACACATCGCCGAGCCGTGGGACCTGGGCCCGGGGGGATGGCAGACCGGCTCCTTCCCGGTGCCGATCGCCGCCTGGAACGACTCCTATCGGGGCGACGTGCGCTCGTTCTGGCTGTCCGGCCCCAAGGAGATGTCGGCCGGGCGCGTCCCGCCGTCCGCCCGCGACCTGGTCACCCGCCTGTCCGGCAGCGCCGACCTGTTCTCCCGGTCCGACCCGATGGGCAACCACGGCCCGGTGGGATCGGTCAACTTCGTCACCGCCCACGACGGTTTCACCATGCGGGACTTGGTCTGCTTCGACTACAAGCACAACCAGGCCAACGGCGAGAACAACCGCGACGGCACGGACGACAACCGCTCCTGGAACCACGGCACCGAGGGGCTGATCATGGATTCGGGGTCAAGCGGCGTGGCCGGCTCCGAACTGGGCTTGGACGCCATCGCCTCGCTGCGGCGGCGCTCGATCCGCAACCTCTTCGCCACCCTAGCCTTCTCCTCCGGCGTGCCCATGTACTGCGCCGGCGACGAGTTCGGGCGCACCCAATGGGGCAACAACAACGCCTACTGCCAGGATGGCCCGATCTCCTGGCTGGACTGGGAGCTGGTGTCCTGGCAACGCGACCTCCTGGACACCGTGCGTTTCCTGTTCGCATTGCGGCGAACCCACATGGCGCTGCGCCCATCGACCTACCTGACCGGCGAGATCACCTCCGACGGCCTGCCGGACCTGGGCTGGTACTCCTTCGACGGTTCCCAGGTGGCGGTGGGCCAGTGGCACGACTCGTCGTTCCGCCAGGTCCAAATGCTGCGCCACAACCCCTCGGCCGCCGCCCGCGACATCCTGCTGGCGATCAACGGCGACCTGGACGGGCGTGACTGCGTCCTCGCGCCCGCCAAGCCGGGCGCCGTCTGGGAGTTGGTCTGGGACTCCGTCTGGGACGTGCCGGACGACAGGGCTTTGTCCGACGGCTTGGAGGGCCCGCTCGAGGCCGACGGCGGCGCGGCCGTGCCCATCCACCTGTTGTCGACCCGCCTTTACCTGTCCCGGCCGGTCTGACCCCCGCCGCGCCGGCCAGGCGCGATCAGGCAGAGGCGATCAGGCAGAGGCGATCAGGCCCAGATCGGCGCACGTGACCAGCAGCGGATGCTTCGGCACAACCCGGACCGTGTAGCCGAACGGCCCCGACCGCCCCAGCGAAAGGCTCCCGCTGAAGACGGCCCGGCCGCGGCCGTCGATCTCAAGTTGGCGCAACGAGTCGATCCTGTAGCCGCTCTTCAGGGCGTCCCCCTCGGTGGCGTGGCCGTACACCACTTGGACGTCGACATCGGCGGCGGTCAGCGTGGCCAATGAGACGCGCGCCGTGATGGTTATGACGTCCCCGACATGGGCGACATCCGCCACACCGCCGGACTCGACGTGGTCCACCCGCACCGACGGCCAGGCGGCCCGCACCTTGGCCTTCCAGGCCGCGAGGGCCTTGGCCCGGGCCGCCGAATCGGCGGTCAACTGGCGGCCGAAGGACGCCGCGGGCGCGTACAGGCGCTCCACGTACTCCGCGACCATGCGCGTGGCCTGCACTTTGGGCCCCAGAGTGGCCAGGGTGTGGCGCACCATCTCCAGCCATGTGACCGGCAGCCCGCGGGAGTCCTTGGCGTAGAAGCGCGGCGCCACTTGCAACTCGATGAGGTCGTAGAGGGCCGCGGCCTCCAAGTCGTCGCGGCGCGACGGGTCGTCCACGCCGTCGGCGGTCGGGATGGCCCAGCCGTTCTGGCCGTCGAACCATTCGTCCCACCAGCCGTCCATGATCGACAAGTTCAAAGCTCCGTTGATGGCCGCCTTCATGCCGGAGGTGCCGCACGCCTCCAGCGGCCGCAGCGGGTTGTTCAGCCAAACGTCGCAACCGGGGAAAAGGAACTGCGCCATGTCCATGTCGTAGTTCGGCAGGAACACGATCCGGCCGCGCACGTCCGGGTCGTCCGTGAAGCGGACCAGTTCCTGGATGAGCGACTTGCCCTGCTCGTCGGCCGGGTGCGACTTGCCTGCTATCACCAACTGGACCGGGCGGTCTTTGTCGGTCAGCAGGGCTTTGAGCCGCTCCGGGTCCCGCAGCATTAGCGTCAGGCGCTTGTAGGTTGGCACCCGGCGCGCGAAGCCAATGGTCAGCACGTCGGCGGACAGGGCCGAGTCGATCCAGCCCAGTTCGGCTGGCGAGGCGCCCCGCTTGAGGTACGAGGCGCGCAGGCGCCGCCGGGCCTCGTCCACCAGCCGCGCCCGCGAGGCCCGCCTGAGATCCCACAGCGCCTGGTCGGAGACCAGTTCCGAGTCCTCCCAGCCCTCGGAGCCCTGCGCGTCCGGCCCTTCGCCAATCCGGAGCGTCTCCAATTCGCCGTAGATGCGGTCCAGCCAGGTGGGCGAATGGACGCCGTTGGTGACGGACGTGATGGGCACCTCGTCATGGTCGAACCCCGGCCAAAGACCGGCGAACATGGCGCGGGAGACCTTGCCGTGCAGCACGGACACGCCGTTGGCGCGCCCGCCCAGGCGCAGGCCCATCACGGCCATGTTGAAGACCGCCGGGTCGCCGCCCTCGTAGTCCTCCCGTCCCAGGGCGAGGATCTTGTCCACGTCGACGCCCGGCACGGCCAGGTCGCCGGAGAAGTACTTGGCGACCAGCCCCGCGTCGAAGCGGTCGATCCCCGCCGGCACCGGGGTGTGGGTCGTGAAGACCGTCGATCCGCGGGCGGCCTCCAGACCCTCGTCGAAGGTCAGGCCGTCCGCGACGTACTCCTTGATGCGCTCAATGCCGAGGAAGCCGGCGTGGCCCTCGTTGGTGTGGAAAACCTCGGGCGCGGGCGCGCCCGTCAAACGCGCGTAGGCCCGCAACGCTTTGACGCCGCCCATGCCCAGCAACAACTCCTGCAGCAGCCGGTGCTCGCCCGTGCCGCCGTACAGGCGGTCGGTCACCGTGCGGACCGTCACGTCGTTGGCGGGGATGTTGGAGTCCAGCAGCAGCAGCGGCACCCGGCCGACCTGGGCCTGGAGCACATGCGCGCTCAGCGAGGTGCCCCCCGGCAGCGGCAGCGAGATGACCACCGGTTTCCCGTCCGCCTCGCGCAGCAGCGAGAGCGGCAGCCCGTCCGGGTCGCACACCGGGTAGGTCTCAGACTGCCAGCCGTCGCGGGTGAGCGACTGCTTGAAGTAGCCGGATTGGTAGAACAGGCCCACCCCGACAATGGGCACGCCCAAGTCGGAGGCGGACTTCAGGTGGTCGCCCGCCAGGATACCCAGGCCGCCGGAGTACTGCGGCAGCACCGCGGTGATCCCGAATTCGGGCGAGAAGTACGCGATCGAGCGCGGCGCCTCGCCGCCCAGCCCCTGGTACCAGCGCGGCTCCTCCATGTAACGAGCCAAGTCTGCGGCGGCGGCCCCGACTTGGTCCACGAAGGAGGCCTCGCCCGCCAGCTCGGCCAGCCGGTCGGGCTCAAGCGCGCCCAGCAACTGCACCGGGTCGCCGTGGACGGCGCGCCAGACCTCCGGCGCGATTGACTCAAAAAGGTCGCGGGTCGGCGCGTGCCAGGACCAACGCAAGTTGTTGGCCAGGCCGTCCAGGGCGGCAATCGATTCGGGCAAAACGGTCCGGACCGTGAATCTGCGTATCACTCTCACCCGCGTGAGCCTACCCTTGATTTGCGCAAGGGACGTAGGTCGCACTTCCCGCGAGCCCACCCCAAACTCCCGCTACCCTCCCGTCCGCGCGCCCGGGCGGCGCCCGGAGCCGCGATTCTGCCTTACGGTAGATGGCGTGAGCCCGAGCAAGACCAAGCCATCCCAGTCCGCCGCCCCGGTCCCCTCCCTCGCCAAGCGCCCCCGCGCCACCGCCTTCGCCGGGATTGGCCGCGTCGCGGTCCTGGACGTGGGTCCCGTCGCGGAGGGCGGACGCTGGCCGGCCCGCGCCGTCCCCGGCGAGGCCGTCCCCATCACAGCCACCGTTTTCAAAGAGGGGCACGGCGCGGTCGGGGCCACCGCCGTGCTGGTCGCCCCGGACGGGACGGACCATTCAAGCGCCCAGATGCGCCAGACCAACCACGGCCTGGCGCGCTTTGAAGGCCACCTAGCGCCGGACAAGGTGGGCGACTGGTCCTTCAGGGTCGAGGCCTGGTCCGACCCGTACGGCAGTTGGCGCCACGACGCCCAGATCAAGATCCCGGCCGGGCAAGACGTGGAAACGGTCCTTGAGGAGGGCGCGCTCGTGTTGGAGCGGGCCGCGCGGCGACGCGAGATCAACCCGGCCCACCAGGCGGTCTTCCAGTCCGCCGCCGCCCGCCTTCGCGACCAGGCTCTGAGCCCCGCCGAACGGCTGGCGGCGGCCACCGAGGGCGCCGTCCCCGGCCTGCTCGGCGCCGAACCGCTCCGGGAACAGGTGACCAAGTCCGCGGCCTACGGACTGAGGGTCCAGCGCGAACGGGCGCTGGTCGGCAACTGGTATGAAATCTTCCCGCGTTCGATCGGGGCGTTTTTCTCCCCCGACGAGGGCTGGGTCTCGGGGACTCTGCGAACCTGCGCGGACGGCATCGGGCGCATCGCGGCGATGGGCTTCGACGTGCTCTACCTGACGCCGGTCCACCCCATTGGCCACACCTTCAGGAAGGGCCGCAACAACGCGCTGAAGGCGTTGCCGGGCGACCCGGGCTCGCCGTACGCGATCGGCTCCGAGGCGGGCGGCCACGACGCGATCCACCCCGACCTGGGGGACTTCGACGACTTCGACTATCTGGTCGGAAAAGCCCGCTCCCTGGGCATGGAGGTCGCCATGGACCTGGCCCTACAGTGCTCGCCGGACCACCCGTGGGTCAAACAGCACCCCGAATGGTTCAGCCACCGCCCGGACGGCTCCATCGCCTACGCGGAGAATCCGCCCAAGAAGTACCAAGACATCTACCCGCTGAACTTTGACCACGACCCGGAGGGCATCTACCAGGAGATCCTCCGGATTGTGCGCCTCTGGACAGAGCACGGCGTGACCATCTTCCGGGTCGACAACCCCCACACCAAGCCGCTGCCGTTCTGGGAGCGGCTGATCGCGCAGATAGGGCGCGAGGCGCCGGATGTGGTCTTCCTGGCGGAGGCGTTCACCCGGCCGCCCGTGATGCGCGCACTGGCGCTGGTCGGCTTCCACCAGTCCTACACCTACTTCGCCTGGCGCAACACCAAGGAGGAGGTGACTGACTACCTGGCGGAGCTGTCCGGCCCGGAGGGCTCCTTCATGCGGCCGGCCGTCTGGCCGACCACCCACGACATCTTGACGCCGTACATGCAGCGCGGCGGCCTCAACGCCTTCAAGATCAGGGCGATCCTCGCCGCCACCTACGCGCCCACCTGGGGCATCTATTCGGGCTACGAGCTGGCCGAACACGTCGCCCGGCCCGGCAGCGAGGAGCAACTCGACAACGAGAAGTACGAATACAAGGTCCGGGACTACTCCTCTTCCCGCGCCGTCTTCATGTCCGGCCTGCTGGGGCAGTTGAACGCCATCCGCGCCGCCCATCCCGCGTTGCGGCGCCTCCGCAACGTCACCATCCACCCCACTTCCGACGACTCGGTGGTCGCCTACTCCCGCCGCGTCGCCCCGGAGCACTCCCCCGACGGGCGCGGGGACACGATCTTGGTGGTGCTCAGCTTGGACCCGTTCAACGTCCGCGAGTCGTTCATCCAGTTGGACTTGGCGGCGCTGGGTTTCGGGGAGGGGGAAGCTGATCCGGTCGGTCCGGTCGCGCGGGCCCACGACCTGTTGTCGGGTCAAGTCTTCGAATGGGGTGCCCGTCCGTTCGTGCGGCTCAACCCCCATGCGCTCCCCGGCCACGTGATCCACGTGGAGAAGGCGACGGCGTCTAGTTCGCCGGTGAAATGAGCGCCGTCCCCGTTTCCGAAGCGGTACCAGAACCGGTCGGCCCGCCCGCCCGTTCCCGATTCGTGCAAGAGTTAACCCATGAGTAGCCCAACGCCTCTGCCAGTCGATTCGTCAGTGCTCTGGGCCGTCGCCCACGGGATGTACTACGACCCCCATTCGGTCTTGGGGCCGCACCTCTACGACGGCGGGGTGACGCTCCGCACGCTTCGGCCGCTGGCCGATGCCGTCGTGTTCGTGACGCCGGATGCCAAGATCGAGGCCAGCCACGAACAGGACGGCATCTGGGTCGCGGTCTTGGAGGGCGAAGCCGTCCCGGACTACCGGGTCCAGGTCACCTATGGCGACCTGACCACGCTGAACGACGACCCGTACCGGTTCATGCCGACCCTGGGGGAACTCGACCTGCAATTGATCCGGGAGGGCCGCCACGAGGAGCTCTGGCGGGCGCTCGGCTCACGGGTGCGCGTCTATCCCTCAGTCATGGGCGAGGTCACCGGCGCGTCATTCGCGGTCTGGGCGCCGGACGCCCAGGCGGTGCGCGTCATCGGCGACTTCAACTCCTGGACGTCCGGGGCCACGGCGATGCGCTCGCTGGGCGACGCGGGCGTGTGGGAGGTGTTCGTGCCGGGCGTGGCCCCGGGGGCCAAGTACAAGTACGAACTCCAGACCCGGGAGGGCAACTGGATTCAGAAGGCGGACCCGATGGCCCGCCAGGCGGAAACGCCGCCGGCCACCGCCTCCGTGGTGGAGCACTCGGCGTACCAGTGGCAGGACGGCGACTGGATGGAGCGGCGGGCCCACGCCAACCCGCACAACGGCCCCATGTCCGTCTACGAAGTCCACATCGGCTCGTGGCACGAGGGCCTGGGCTACCGCGAACTGGCCGACGAGTTGGTTGAATACGTCAAGCAAATGGGGTTCACCCACGTCGAGTTCATGCCCGTGGCGGAGCACCCCTACACGCCTTCTTGGGGCTATCAGGTGACGGGGTACTACGCGCCGACTTCCAGGTGGGGCTCGCCGGACGACTTCCGGCTGCTGGTCGACAAGCTGCACCAAGCGGGGATCGGCGTGATCCTGGACTGGGTGCCGGCCCACTTCCCGAAGGACTCGTTCGCCCTGGCGCGGTTCGACGGCTCCGCCCTGTACGAATATCCGGACCCGCAACGCGGGGAGCACCCGGACTGGGGCACGCTGGTGTTCAACTTCGGGCGCACCGAGGTGCGCAACTTCCTGGTGGCGAACGCCTGCTACTGGCTGGAGGAGTTCCACGCCGACGGCCTGCG
>JAITFE010000015.1 GCA_031281585.1 Bifidobacteriaceae bacterium
CGCGGGCCCGGCAGGGCCGCCAGGCCAATTCCGGCGGCCAGGGCCAGGGCCAGGCCGCCTGCGGCCGCTCGCATGCCGCGCCGGGTCACGCCTACGAGTCCAGTCGGGCGGAAATGGGGACGGTACCTTTTTCCGGCTCGACGGAAAAAGGTACCGTCCCCATTTCCGGCCTCGTTCTGTCTACGCATGGTGACGGTCCTTTCCCTCGGCCGAGGCGGAGTCAACGTGGTCGTCAAGGGGGCGGGCGTGCTGGTCCGGGGGCGCGGCGGGCGACACGGGGGCGGGCGGGGGCGGGGCGGTCCAGGCGGCGAAACGGGCGCGGCGGTGGGCGGCCATGCGGGAGCGGCCGCGCAGGACGGCATCGGCGGACGGGTGGTTCACGACTCGCTCGCCTCCCGCCAAGCTGTGACGGGGCGGGCGGACCCGCCTGTCGGCGTGTCAACACCGGGGTGGCGGGCCGGGGCGGGGCCCGCCGGGGCGGCGGCGCGGGCGGCCGCGACCTTGCCCAACTTGGGCCTCTTGCGGCGGGGGCCGCGTTTGCCCAGGAGGGGCGGGAGCACGGTGGCGGCCAGCACCCCGGCGCCCGCAGCCAGCATGACCAGTTGCGCTGCGGTGTTGGCGGCGGGCGCCGGGATGGATTGCGGGCTGGCCGCCGCCATGGCCAGGACCGGGTCGGCCTGGTCCAGAGCCACCACGTCGGCGTCTCCGGACAGGGCCGTCCCGTCCTGTTGGCCTTCGGCGCCGGTCGGCTCGTCCCCGCCGCCGGCGCCGCCCGGCCCGTCAGCGGCGGCGCCATTGCCGCCGCCGTTCCCTCCGCTGCTAGCGCCGGGGCCGCCGGAACCTCCGCCGGACGTGCCAGCCGGGTCGGAGTTGTTCGCGGTCTGCTCCGGTGGGACGTTCTTCGCCCCACCGGTGCCGGCGGTGCATTGGGCAGCCCCCTGGCGGTCGCACTCGGACGGGAAGGGTGCGTTCTTGGCCAGGGCGTTGCCGTTCGGATCGGACGGGTCGAGGGTCGGGTTGTGGCACGCGGCGATCCCCTTGACCGCCGGGTCGCCACCTGGAATCTTCTCAATCTGGGCCTGGCCCGCCAGGACCAGGTTGACGGGCAGCGGCGAATAGCCCAGGGTTTCGGCCTGCTGCTGGCCTTCGCACAGGAAATAGGCCCCGAAGTCCGCCAGGGTCAGCCCTTTGTCTTCAGAGAAACCGGATTCGATCGCGGTCGGCAAAATGATGTACGAGTAGCTGGACAGCGGATAAGCCCGCTTATCCGGGTTGGTGTACACGTCTCGCAGATCCTGGGTCAGGTAATCCGGCGAGGACGCGTCCTCGTTGATGCGCGCGTTCAGAAGCGCCACCGCCACGTTGGAGGCGGTCGGCTCCGCGTAGTAACCCGCCCTGTTCAGCACCTTCGCCACAGGGAAGCCCGCGTTCAGCGCGTACGAGTACTCCACGAACGTGATCGACCCGACCGCGTGGGACTGGGCCACATAACCGGACACGCCGTTCGACCCGGACCGCGACACGAACCCGCTGCCCGGCACCACCGGGTAGTTCGAGGTCACCCCGCAATGACCGTTCACCATTGGCCGGCCCACCTTCCCGCAGTAGGCGTCCCAGATCGCGGTGTGCTCTTGGCGCAGCCAGATGGACACCTGCGCCGTCGCGCCGGACCCGTCCGACCTGACCACCGGCACAATCGGGAGGGAAGGCAACGCCAAAGCCGGATTGTCCGCCTTGATCGCCGGGTCGTCCCACCGGGTGATCACGCCCGTGAAAACCTTCGCGATCACCGCGCCGGAGAGCCTGAGGTTGGTCACCCGCTTCCCCGCGATCTGCAGGTTGTACATGAACGCCGTCCCGCCCGCCACGATCGGCATGTAGGCGAAGCTCCGGTTCGGGCGCGCGTCGCCCTCGTTCGAGTTCGCGATCGCGTACGGGATCTCCGAGACGCCGAAGTCCGCCGTGCCATACGCGAAGTCGTTGCGCCCCTGCGTGGAGCCCGACTCGGTGTAATCGATCTTCCACTGGTAGTTGGCCCACACGTTCTTTATCCACTGCTGCAACGCGTTCGCGGACCACGTTGACCCCGACCCGGTGATCGGCGCGTGCACCCGCCCCACCGCCAGCGCCGGGGTGGCCAGCCCCAGCCCGCCGCCAACCAGGAGCACGATGCCGACCATCGCCACCGCGCAACGCCGCCCGCCCCAGCCCCACGGCCGGCGCGGGGCTGGGTCTGTGGCGCGCTCGACTCCCTTGTTCCCGGAGGCGGCCCGGCCGCCGGCGGCCGGCGCTCCCGCCGGCTGCGCCGTTTTGGGGGACCCTGGGCGGATGGGGGGATTCATCGGGGACCTCCCCTCATGGTGCCGCCGGCGCCGGCCAGCCCGGCCGCGTCGAACTCGGCGTACGCCCTGTAGAGGTCGCGGGTGGCGAACCGTTGCGCGTCCCGCAGGGAGGCGGCCCGCGCCCGGCGCAGACCCCTGGGCGAGAGCAGCCCCGCGCCCTTGCCGCCCAACCAGCGCGCGGCCAGGAACAAGCCGAAAACCATTGCCATCAACACCGCCGCAGCGCCGAAACCGCGGGCGACTTGCGTTGGTTCTGGCGACTTGACCAGCGTGAACGTGGCGAACGGCAAGGACACCATTGGCCCCGAGAAGGGGTTGAAATTGAAATGGGAGGTGTAACCGGCGGTCAGCAGCACGGGAGAGGTTTCGCCAATTCCGCGCGCCGTCCCCAGCACCACCGCCGTCATCAACCCGGACTTGCTGGTCGGCAGAACCACATGCCAGATGGTCCGCCAGTGGCTCGCGCCAGTGGCCAGCGACGCCTCCTTCAACGTGGCCGGCACCAGCCGCAGCACCACATCCGCCGAGCGGATGATTATCGGCAAGATCATGATGGTCACCGCCAGGCTGGCCGCGAAGCCGGACTTGTTCAACCCGAACGCGAGCACATAGGTCGCGTAGATGAACAAACCGCAGATGATGGACGGCAACGCCGTCATGGCCTCCACCACCGTCCGCACCACCCGCGCGAACGGCGAGGGGAACTCCGCCATGAAAACCGCGCAGACCAGCCCCAACGGGATGGAGATCGCCAACGCGAACGTGATCATGATGAGCGTGCCGACCGCGCCGTGCGCCATGCCGCCAAGCGTCAACGGGTCCAGCGGGCCCGCCATCGACATGTCCTCGGTCCAGAAGTTCGCGTGCGTGAACGCGACGGCCCCGCGCGCCAGCGTGAACACCACCACCACGGCCAGCGCCAGCATCAGCACGATCGCCGCCGAATGGATGAACACGCCCGCCACCCGGTCGGTGACGGTGACCCGGCCCTCGTCCAAGGCGATCAGGGCCACGAAGAAGACCAAGAAGGCCAGGTACGCGGTCAACGTGAACGCGAGCGGACCGGCCGCCGGGATCACTTGCGTGAAGAGCCACCCGGTCAGGGCGAGCGCGGCGGCCGCCGCGCCCACAATCCTGAGCACGTCCTCCCGCCTGATCCTGGCCAGGTTGCGGCGGGCCTCCGGCCGTTCCGGCCCGGTGCCGACGGGCTCCTCGGCCAACAGGACGGTGCGCGGGTAAAGCTCCGGCGTTAGCGGCCGCCGCTGCACCGGCCCGGCCGGCCGCGGCGTTGCCGCCGCTGGCGCGATCACCGTGCCGGCCTCGGCCGGCGCGGGCAGCGGCTCGGTCCGGTCGGGTGAGCCGAACCCTCCTGGCGCTTCGTGGGGAGGCGGGGCGGACGGCATCGGCGGATTGGCTGGCCTGGCCGCGGGGCTGGGGATGGTGGTCATCGCGGGGGCCTCAACTCGACTCGCCGGAACGGGAGCGCTGGATGATGATCCCGGCGCCGAAGTTCACCACCATGGTGATCGCGAACAACGCCAGTCCGGCTGCCATCAGGCCGGACAACTCGAAGCCGGACGCCTCGCCGTAACGCAGCGCGATCAGCGAGGAGATCGAATTCGTGCCGGTCGACAAGACCTGCCAGTTGATGACGAACACGGGGGAGATGACCAGGTAGACGGCTATGGTCTCGCCGAGCGCCCGGCCCAGCCCCAGCATGGTGCCGCCAATGATCCCGCCCCGCCCGAACGGGTAGACCACCGAGCGGATCATGCCCCACTTCGACGCCCCCAGCGCCAGCGCTCCCTCGCGTTCGCCGACCGGGGCCTGGGCGAAGACCTCGCGCATGACCGAACAGGCGATGGGCGCCACCATCATCGCGACCACCAACCCGGCCAGGCACGCCGAGGCGGTGAAGACCGTGGGCGTGGCCAGCGGGTCGAGCGGGTCGAATCGGTCCACTTTGAAGATCGGAATCCAGCCGAAATGCGTGCTGATCCACCGCGCCACCGGCAGCAGATGACCCTCAAGCCAAAACATGCCCCACAGTCCGTAAACCACCGATGGGATGGCCGCCATCAGGTCCACCACTCCGACCAGGAAAGACTTGACGCCCTGCGGCGCGTATTCGGAGATGTATGTGGCGGTGCCCAGCGCCAGGGGGAGCGCCACCGTGATCGCGATCAAGGCGATGGCGATGGTGCCGAAAAGGACCGCCGCGATCCCGAACCTGCCCGAATTGGGTTCCCAGTCCTGCTCCGTCCAGAAGCTGGCGCCCGCCGCGCTCATCGCCTGGGCGCCCCTGATCGCCAAGAACAGCCCCACCATGGTCATGATTGCCAGCACCAGCAGCCCCGCGCCGTGCGACCCGTACTTGAACACGCGGTCCGCCGCGCCCGTCACAGTCTTGATGCGGCGCGGCCTGTCTTGCTGGTCTGGTAGCTCTTGCTGGCCGTGTTGGGCTGGGTCGGCTCGCGCGGGCGCCGGAGACCCTGCCTGAACCGCGCCCGCAGGGGCCGCGCTGTCCGCCTCCGGTGTGAAGGAGGCGGCGTTTGCCCAGGCAGGCTGCGCTCTTAGCACGCTGTTGGCCATTGACACCCTTAGGAGCGAATAAGGTTTGCGATTTGGCGGCCGCGCTCGCGTCAAGTCTCACGCGACTGGCCGGGGCCCCCGATCCCGCCTAAGAGCGTTGCAGGCGAGGGTGAACGGACGGAGAACTCCAGGGGACGGCACGGCCAACAGTGTCGCAATTCTCGGGTTCGAGCGCGGCGCGGCGGCGGCCGTTGTGACAGGAGTGGCGGCGGGGGCAGGAGTGGCTGGCGTGGCGTCGCCGGCGTGCGGAGGCCTGGGCGGGATTGACCTCAAACCGCCCCCGGCCCGCGTGTTCTTGGCTTGCTTCGGGGAGTTCCGGACAGGGCCCGTTACGCGGCCCGACCCAGCCGGTCCGGTGACCTGGGACGATGCCGTGGAGCGGGTTGGCGGCATCGGCGGGGGTTGTCCGTTTCTCCCCGAAGCGGCGGCTTTTGGCTTGCTTTGGGGAGTTCCGGACAGGGGCCCGTACGCGCCCGGACCCGGCCGGTCCGGTGACCTGGGGCGATGCCGTGGAGCGGGTTGGCGGCGTCTGCGGGGGTTGTCCGTTTCTCCCCGAAGCGGCGGGTTTTGGCTTGCTTTGGGGAGTTCCGGACAGGGGCCCGTACGCGCCCGGACCCGGCCGGTCCGGTGACCTGGGACGATGCCGTGGAGCGGGTTGGCGGCGTCTGCGGGGGTTGTCCGTTTCTCCCCGAAGCGGCGGGTTTTGGCTTGCTTCGGGGAGTTCCGGACAGGGGTCCGGTCGGGCGCGGAGCGGTCGGGTCCGCTGACCTGCGCCGATGCCGTGTGGCTGGGTGGCGGCATCGGCGGGGGTTGTCCGTTTCTCCCCGAAGCGGCGGTTTCGGGCACCGCCCCGCCCCGCGTGTCTGCCCTCGCCTCGGGGCGGGGGCGGACAGCGGCGCCCGGTGCCGCCGCCCGGCCCAACGGCATCGTCGCAGGTAAACGCTGCGCCTGTTACCCGGCCGCCCGGATTACCCCTGGGAGTCGGCCGAAGCGGACGTGTCGAGCTTGGCCGCGAGCCGGGTGC
Organism: Bifidobacteriaceae bacterium; assembly: GCA_031281585.1. Taxonomy (NCBI): domain Bacteria; kingdom Bacillati; phylum Actinomycetota; class Actinomycetes; order Bifidobacteriales; family Bifidobacteriaceae; species Bifidobacteriaceae bacterium. The sequence continues at coordinate 5,959 of JAITFE010000015.1, forward strand.
CTTTCATGAAGATCACGGCCAGCAGCGACACGACCGAAACCGCCGCGGCGATGAGGAACAACTGCCCCACGGAATCGCCGTAGGAGGAGCGGACGGCCTCGGCGACGGGCTTGGGGAGCTTGGCGAAGTCCAACGACATGGA
>JAITFE010000016.1 GCA_031281585.1 Bifidobacteriaceae bacterium
GGGGACACACGTTTGGGTCAGGCCGGGGGTGGGGTCGCGGCGGCGGCCGCCAGGGCCGCCTGGAGTTCGGCGCGGCGGGCCGCCATGCGGGACTCGCGCTTGGCCTCGCGGCGGTCGTGGGCGCGAGCCTCGAAGCGGTAAAGGACCGGGACCACTATCAGAGTCAGCAGGGTCGAGGAGACCAGGCCGCCAATCACGACCAGCGCCAGCGGCTTGGACAAGAAGCCGCCTTGGCCGGTGATGCCCAAGGCCATGGGGGTGAGCGCGCAGATTGTCGCCAGCGCTGTCATGACAATGGGGCGGAGCCGCTTCCGGGCGCCCTCGATGATCGCCTCGTTCAGGGTCCGTCCCCGCTCTCGGTATTGGTTGATCAAGTCGATCAGCACAATCGCGTTCGACACGACAATACCGACCAGCATCAACAAACCGATCAAAGACGCCACACCCAGCGGCGTGCCGCTGATCAGCAGCGCCGCCAAGGCGCCGGTCGCCGCGAAGGGGATTGAGATCAACAAGATGAACGGCTGCAGCAAAGACCCGAAGGTCGCCACCATGACAATGAAGACGATCGCGATCGCCAAGACCAGGGCCAAGCCCAGATCGGAGAAGGCCTCGCTTTGCTGCGCGGCCACGCCGCCCACTTCGACCGTCACGCCGGCCGGCAGGTCCAATTCGTTCACTGCGTCGGTCAAGCGTCCGGACAAGGCGCCCAGATCCTGGCTCTCCGGTGTCACCGAGACGGTGGCGCTTCGGTAGCCGTCCACTCTGCTCAGCGCGGCTGGAACGGTCACCTCCTCGACCGTGGCGATTTGCTCCAGGGTCAGAATCCCGGCGGGGCTCGCCCCCAGAGGAAGGGCGCGCAACTCTTCCAAAGTCGCCGCTCCCGGCCCCAGCGACAACTTCACGTCAAGCTGATCCGCGCCGACTTCCAGGGTCCCAATGGTGCTGGGCGTCATCAGCCCCGCGACCATGCCCTCCACCGCAGTCTCGGTCATCCCGAGAGCCGCCGCCGCCGCACGGTCGACTGTGATCTGGATGGCCGGCGTGGCATCGGTCAGGTTGTTGGAGACCTCGACCGCGCCCGGGATGGTCCGCACACGCTCGTCAACCATCTTCGTGGCCGCGTCGATGGCGTCCGCGTCGGTGCCCTGCACAATCAGGTCCACGGTGGTCGAGCCCATCATGGCCTCGGAACCCCCAACCGAAATGTCCGTGGAGGCCTCGCCGCCCAGGTCCGCGACCGCCTCCCTGACGGCGGTTTGCGCGGCGGCCGGGTCGGCATCGGACTTCAGGGTGATAGCGAACGTGGCCTGCGGCGACGTCGAGACCATGCCCATCATCCCACCGCCGCCCACGGTGGTCTGGACCCGTTCGATCGCGTCGATTTCGGCCAGGGCGTCCTCAATCCGGCGCGCGTCCGCGTCCTGCACATCCAGCGAGGTGGCAGGCTCGAAGGTCTCGGTCACCGTGAGCGTGTCCTGGCCCATGTCGCCCAGAAAGTTGGTCTCCAGTTGCGTGGTCAGCGCCAACGTTCCACCCAGCAGCGCCACCGCGGCGACTATGGTGATGACCGGGTGCGCCAAGGCGCCGCGCAGAGTCGGGAGGTAGGCGCGTTGCCAAAGGCCGCGGCGCTCTTTCGCCTCGGCCTCGGCCCGGACTTGCTCCCGGAAGGTGTCGTCCACGGACACCGGGGTCTTGACGAACCAGTAGGCGAGCACCGGCACAATCGTGAGCGCCACCAGCAAGGAGGCCAGCAGCGCGATCGTGATGGTCAGGGCGAAGGGCCGGAACAATTCGCCGACCATGCCGCCCACGAACGCCATCGGGAGGAAGACGGCGACGGTGCAAACCGTGGACGCCGCGATGGCGCCGCCCACCTCCTTGACCGCGCCCACAATGGCCTGGGCCTTCGGCTCGCCGTAGGTTAGGTGTCGCTTGATGTTTTCGATCACCACAATCGAATCGTCCACCACACGGCCGATCGCGATGGTCAAAGCCCCGAGGGTGAGCATGTTCAACGTCTCGCCGGTGACTTGCATGGTGATGAAGGCCACCAGCAGCGACAGCGGGATGGAGACGGCGCTGACCAGTGTTGAGCGGATCGACAGCAAGAAGATCAGGATCACTATGACCGCGAAGCCGAGCCCCAACAGCCCTTCCTCCGCCAAACCGGCCACCGACTCCTCAATGAACGGCGCCTGGTCAAAGGCCACATCGGCTTTCAACCCGGCCGCGTCTAGCGCCTCTTTGAGTTCCTCGAGTTGGTCGGTCACGGCGTGGGAGACTTCGACGGTGTTGGCGTCCGGTGTCTTCGTGATGGCGATGGCGACCGCGTCGCGGCCGTCGATTCGCGCGTAAGACTCGGCCGCCGCCGGTTCTTGAGTCACCGTCGCGACGTCGCTCAACAAGACGGGGGCGGGCGGGGCGGCGCCGCCCTGCCCGCCGGCCGAACCGCCGGCAGACGGGTCTTCAGAACCGCCGGCCGCGCCGGCCCCGGCCTGGGGGCCCGCCCCGCCGCCGGAAGGAGTCGCGGAGGGGCTGCCGGCCGAGGCGGTCACCAGCGGCAGGGCGGCCAATTCCTCCACCGACGTGAGAGGCGAGCCGAGTTGGGCTGTGAGGGTGCGGTCGCCGGACGCGACCGTGCCTGCGGGGAAGGCCAACCCGTTGTTCTTGAGCACGTCGGCGACTGCGGACGCGGACACCCCGGCGGCGGCCATCGCCGCCGAATCGAGGGCGATTTGAATCTGTTCGGGCTCGTAGCCGGACACGTCCACGGAGCGCACGCCTTGGAGTTGCGAGAGCTTGGGCACCAGGACCTGGCCCACCGAGCGCGCCAGCTCGGTGCGGTCGGAGACGCCGTCCGAGCTTGCGGAGACTGCTAGCTGTATGACCGGGAAGTCGTCCAGCGAACCGGTCATGACCTGGGTTTCAACGCTGTCCGGCAGAGAGGACGCGAGCCGTGTGACGGCCGTGGAGAGTTTCTGGTTGGCGGCGTCCATGTTGGTGCCGTAGCGGAAGGAGACCATCGCGAAGGCGACCGAGTTCATTGATGTCGTCTCCAGCGATTCGACTCCGGAGACTGAGCGGATGGCACCCTCGATTGGAGTTGCCACCTGGTCTTCGACAATTGCCGCGCTGACCCCCGGATAGGTGGCGACCACTGCTGCCATGGGGATTTCGAGCGACGGGATGAGCTCTTGTTTGAGCGATCCAAGGCTGAAGATGCCGCCGATCGTGATGGCTATTGTGGCCAGGGCGACAACGGCTCGGTTGCGCAGGGACAGCTTGGCGAGTCGGAACACGGGGGAACCCTTCTAAGCGATTCGGGCTAGTCTTGTAGTTAGCTTCAGCCAAATCATAGCGGTTCGCGTGAGGCTAACTAACTCGATTTGTGCAAGACCTGTAACAATTTAGCGGAGGTGAGCGGTGAGCGAGGATGCTCGGCGGGCTGAGTTGCTCCGCGAACTTCAGTCTGTTCAGGCTGAGTTCGAGAGGGGTGTGATCCGCGCAAGGATCACCGCGCGCGCGGATTCCATCTTGACCCCACAGCAGATCAAGGTGGTCGGCCTGCTGGCGCTCAATGGGCCAATGCGGTCAAGCCAGTTGGCCGACGCGCTTGGCGTCTCCCGCGCGACCGTTACCGGTCTGCTGGACCGCCTGGAACAGGGCGACCTGGTGGTGCGAACCGCCGATCCGTCCGACGCGCGCGGCCGCCTGGCCGAAGCCACCGACCGAGGGCGCGCCGCGCTGAGCAACCTGATCAGCTCGCCGACTCCCTCACCGGAGGTGTTCGCCCGCCTGATGACGGTCCACGAGTTGGAATGCCTGGTCACAGGCTTTGCGGCAATGCTACGGGTGGTGCGCGGGCTCGACGCGGAGCCGGGCGGGCTGGGCGGCTTCTGCTTCTGACGGCCGCCGCCGGCCGTCCGGGGGGCGTCGCTTCGAGCCGTCCGGGGGCGCGCGCGAAGCCAAGTGCGACTGAAATCACGATCTTGATCCACCGGCGGATCACGAAGGCGTTCAAAGTCGCACTTTGGGCCGTCGCCCGGCTCAGGGAGGTGCCAAGTGCGACCCAAACCGCGATTGTGATCCACCGGCGGATCACGAAGGCGTTCAAGGTTGCACTTGGGCTCGCCGCCCGGCTCGGGGAGGCGCCAAGTGCGACTGAAATCACGATTGTGATCCACCGGCGGATCACGAAGCCGTTCAAAGTCGCACCGGCCCGCCTATCGGGGCGGCCGACCGCGCCGAGGCAGGGGACCCGGGTCGGAGGGCGCCCGCCCGGCGTCTTCGAGGGCACGTCGCAACAAGAACTCGATCTGGGCGTTGACGGAACGCAGGTCGTCACGGGCCCAGCGGGCGATCGCATCATAGACGGGGGCGTTCAGCCGCAAGAGGATCGACTTGCGGCCGGGTGGCGTGCTTCTTTGCGCTGTGGCGTTGGGATCGGCGGCGCCGGGGGAGGCGCCGCCGCCTGCTTCGCCGCCAGCGCTGGAGCCTGGAGCCGCCCCGTCGCCGTTGGCGCCAGACATCAGGTGTAGAGACTGCCTGTGTTGATCACGGGGCTGACCTGCTGGTCGCTGGTCAGCACCACCAGCAGGTTCGAGACCATCGCGGCGCGGCGCTCGTCATCCAATTGGACGGTGCCTTCGCCCTCCAACTGCCGTAGCGCCTCGTGGACCACGCTGACGGCGCCTTCGACGATCTTCTCGCGGGCGGCGATGATCGCCCCGGCCTGCTGGCGCCGGAGCATCGCCTCGGCGATCTCAGGGGCGTAGGAGAGCTTCGAAATGCGCACCTCGATGATCGCGACTCCCGCGACCTTGACCCGCGCCGCCACCTCACGGGCCAGTTCGGCGGAGATCTCCTCGGTCGACCCGCGCAGCGTCACGCTTGAATCCGGTCCGTCGTAGGGGTGCGCCATGGTGACGTGCCTAAGCGCGGCCTCGGATTGGACGGCGACGAATTCGTTGTAGTCCTCGACGGCGAAGCTCGCCTCCGCGGTGTCCGCGACCTGCCACACCACGATGGCGGCCACGTTGACGGGGTTTCCGTCCGAGTCGTTGACCTTGAGCTCGTTGGTCTCAAAGTTGTGCACCCGGATGGACACCAGTTGCCGCACGGTCAACGGCATGGTCAGCCACAGGCCGGGTTTCCGGACGGTCCCCACGTAGGAGCCGAAGAAGACCAGCACCTTGGTGTAGCCGGGCCAGATTATCGCCAGCCCGCTCGACATCACGCCCCCTATGACCAGGACGACCACGCCGGCCACGCAGGCGGCCAGCCCCGGCCTGTCCTGGTTCCCGGCGAGTCCCAGCACCATCAGGGCGCCGCCTCCCAGGATCAGTATGAGCACCACCAGGATTCCGGCCCATCCCGGCCAGGTCCAGGCCGCGCGTTCTTCGACCCCTCCCACGGGTTTGGTCAGTTCGGCGGTGGGTTCCCGTTTATCTCGAGTGGACGATGCCGTAGTCGACGTAGCCATAGAAGCCTCCTTTAGGTATAGCAAAGTGATATCACTGTATCTTACGGAGGGTCCCTCCGCCAACCCGTTCGAAGAGCTACTCACGGCCGCGCAGCCAAGCCAGGACCGCCAGGACCCGGCGGTGGTCGTCCGGCGACGGCGCCAACTCGAGCTTGGCGAAGATCGAGGCCACATGTTTCTCGACCGCCCCAAGGGTGACGTAGAGCGCCTCCGCGATGGCGGCGTTCGACCGGCCGTCCGCGATAAGCCCGAGCACTTCGCGCTCGCGGGCGGTCAGCCGCTCAAGGCCCCGGCTCGCGGTCCCCGGCCGGACCATGAGTTGGCGAACCACCTCCGGGTCGATCACGCTTTGTCCGGCCGCGACCCTTTCCAGCGCCGATTCCAACACGTCCAGGTCGGCCACTCGGTCTTTGAGCAGGTAGCCGACCCCGCCGCCGGTGGCCAGAAGTTCGCGGGCGTAGGACTCCTCGACATATTGGGACAGAACCAAGACGGCGAGCGAAGGATCTTGGCGGCGCAAGGCGACGGCGGCCCTGAGGCCGTCGTCCGTGAAGGTGGGAGGCATGCGCACGTCCACAATGGCGACTTGGGGGTTCAGGGTCTGAACCGCGTGGACCAGCCCAGGCGCGTCGTCAACTGCGGCCAGGACCTCATGCCCGCCCTCAAGCAGCAGCCGGACCAGGCCCTCCCTCAACAGGACCGAGTCTTCCGCCAGAACTATCCGCACCTTGCTCCTCCCGCCCGATTGGCGCCGGTTCAGCGAACCGGGCAGCAGAGCCGACCAAGTCGGCGCCCGCATGCACCGAGTTCGCCGGCAGCGCGCCGCCGCCACTCAACCGGTCCCTTGATCCGGCGGGCGAGCCGACGCCGGTTCCCCTGAGCGGCACTTTCACCGTGACCACCGTACCGTTCGTCCCACCCGGACCGTCCGTCTTACCCGGGCCGTGCGGACCACTCGCGCCGCCGGGCCCGCCGCCACCGCCCGGACCGCCCCAGCCGCCGGCACCGCCCGAACCGCCGGCACCGCCCAAATCACCGGCGAGTTCGATGGTCCCGTCCACCCCGGCAAGCCGGTCGCGCAATCCGGCCAACCCGTGGCCCGGAATGAACACGGCGCCGCCGCGCCCGGAATCGGACACTGTCAGCGTCGCAAACTCCGCCCCTGACGGAACGGCCAGAACCACGTCAACCGAAGCGGCGCCGGAGTGTTTGGCGACGTTTGCGAGCAACTCGGAAGCCGCGAAGTAGAGCGCGGTCTCTTGGGCTTCGGGCAGGCGCGGAGCGTTCGGCGGTTCGATTATCAACCGCACCGGCGTGGACTGGCCGGCGGCCACGGCGCTGAGGGCCGCGGCCAGGCCGCGATCCATGAGAATCGGCGGCGCTATCCCGCGCGACAGCCCCCGCAGTTCCGCGATGGCCTGGTCGGTCATGCCCCGCGCGTCCGCCAGAAGGTCCTGCGCGGCGCCCACGTCCCCGCCTTCCAAACGCCGTTGCGCGGCGGCCAGGTCCATCGATAGGCGCACCAGGCGCTGTTGCGGCCCGTCATGGATGTCGCGCTCCAAGCGCCGCAGCGACTGGGCCTCGGCCGCGGAGGCGCGCTCGCGTGAGCGCTCGAGTTCGGCGACGCGCTTGGCGAGCATCATGCGGCCGGGCACCAACAGCGCCCGCGCAACGAGTGCGTGAAGCGCGGTGAGCCCCCGTGACACGCCTGGCAAGAGCGCGACGGCCGCCAAGCCCAGCACCGTGTCCACCAGCTGATCGGGTGCGTTCCACCCCAGCAACTCGGCGAGGTTCTGGCCCTCCGGACCGGGGCCCAGGGCCCCCGCGAACGGCTCCCAGAGGGCGGACGTCAGGCCCGCGACCGCCGTGACCCACAAGATCATGGTGATTGACCAGGTCACCGTCCCAATGACTAGCGCCAACAGGCAGTAGACCGCTTCACGCCAGCGCATCGGGTCGCGGAGCGGGGCGAGCATCCAGCGCGCCCAGATCAGCCATTGCGGCCCCCCGTGCCGGGCCGGTGGCGGCAGCGCCCGGCGTTGTCCGCGCAGGTCGCGGCCGGCTGCGGCAAGCCGGAGCAGGTCGAGTTCGGCCAGCCCGTGCGCGGCCGCGAGGGTCGCCGCGAGGAGCGGCAGCCCCACCCAGAGCATCACGAGCGCCGTTCCCAAAGCCAATCCAATGCTCACCACGGTGAAGGCCACCAATCCGAACGGGAACGCGAGCAGCAGGTAGCCCGAGTCCCGCGCCAAATTCCGGAGAACCGAGAGAAAACCCCCGCCGATGCCGCGCCTTCCGTCCCGCACACCCGCAGCGTCCCGCAGTTGGTCCAGCGGGGACGGCCGGTCGGCAGCGTCAAAGCCGGCCGGGTCGGGCCGTCTGCTTGACGTCGGGTCAACTGCGGTAGTCGGTTCGCCGCTCATGGCATCCAGTCTCTCCGATGCGCCTTACGGGGGCATTGGTGCTGCCCACCCAATCGAGGGTGGGGTTAGCCCCACCAACCGCTTCTCGCCCGCCGAACGCTGCGGCTGGCCGCCCAATTGATGGTTGGGTTGGCCCCACCCCGCCCGCCGCTGCCCCCGGCGTGACGATCGCTCTCAGGGGCGCTTGAGTTCGAACATAATGGGTTTGCCGCTGCGGTGGACCTCGGCGAAGAGCCGGTCACCCCACCAATCGAGCGAGACATAGACTTCGTGATCCTCCGCCTGTGCGGCGGGCGCGGGAAGCTGGAGTGCCCAGGCTTCGCGCAGGGAGTCCTCCGTGTCAAGCGCCCTAAGCCAGCCTGCGTCGTCAGTCACATAGAGCATTCGGCTCGCCAGCACGAACTCCTCGGCCCGGTCGGTGGGCGGAAGTGCGGCTTTCACCTCGCCTGTGGTCCAGTCGAGGCAGGTGACTCCGGCGTCCCCCCGCACCAGCAGGCAGCCGGTGGCGGCTCCCACCACGGTGTTCGCCTCGCCCAGGTCCGGTGTGCTCCACTTTGGCTCGCCTGTGCGCGCGTCCGCCACTGTCAAGCCGAGGGTGTTTGGCAGGTCGAGGCCGTCTTCGCCTCTGGGGTCGCTGTTGATGTGCGTCTCGAACACGGCCAGGTTGTCGCCGTTGACCAGGGCTTCTCCGCGGAATTCGTACCCAACCGGCAGCGCGGCTTGCCACGTCCATTCGTCGGTGTCCGGGTCGACCCGTCGCAACGTGTTCGTGTTCTGGTCGTAGCGCAAGAGCACGTCGCTGTCGCCGGTGGCGAGCAGGTAACTGAGATGCAGGTCCAATCTGGCGTCTTCGCCTAGTGCGAGCGGTTCGCCGGTAGCCGGGTCGACCCAACCCTGATCCGTCCGAATCCACCAGGTCCCGGTCAAGGAATTCGCGGTGCGGAACAGACCGCCTTCGTTCAGCACGTGGCCCCAAATTGGGGACCCCAGCTTGGTTGGCGCGTACGCCGCAATCCAATCCCATCCGGTCTGCCACAGCACGTTTCCCCCGGCGGAGGTCGCCCAACCCGTGCCTATGTGCGTTTGACGGGCGAGGATCGCCCCATCGCGGCTGATTGTGGCGAGGGTGTGGAAGCCGGCGCCGTTGCTGGGGTGCTGCTCGGCGATCAGCGCGAAGGTTTCCCCGTCAATTGGCAGGGCTTCCAGTTCGACTGCTCCGTATGCGCGTTTGAGAGTGAGTTCTTCCTCCAGGTCAATCTGCCAGAGTTGTTCGCCGGTGCTCAGATCGAAGGCCGCGATGGCGGCAATCGTTTGCTCATCGTCCTGGGGACCGGTTTCGTATTCCCCGCCATATTGCCAATACCAGTTGTTGCCGGCGTCCGCGACACCGTAGACGAAGCCGATCTCCTGGTCCATTAGGCTCAAGAACTTCGTCTGGTCGAATTCGCCTTCGATGAGTTCGGCAGGGTCGAAGACCCGCCCGAGCTCGGGCGGCCCCGACAGGTCGGGTGGCAGGTTCAGGTCGCCTTCCGGGCGGTCTCTTGGTGTGAACAGGACAACGGCGCCCACGCCGGCGAGGATCACGGCCAGCGGAGCGACCACAATCCCGCCGGGCCGGCGCCGCCGGTCTTTCGGGTCTGGTGCCGCTTGCGGCGTGGCCGCCGGAAAGGTCGTGTCGGGGGACGCTGACGGGGGCAACTTAGGCGCTTCGCCGGCATTATGCGGTGGCTGCGACACGGGCCAGCCTAACAGGGGAGGCAGAGTCCTTCTGGGCTGCCCGCCGCCGCCGGGCGGCGAAGTGGAACAATTAACGGTATGCGTTCGCCCTTGCAAACCGTGCTGGTCGCGGTCTTTCCAGAACCTGTCCTGGCGGCTTTGCAAGCAGACCCTCCCCCCGGAGCGGTGGTTGTGCCGTGGGATTCGCCGGAGTTGACCCAGACTGCGGTCATCGACTTGGCGGTCTTGGATCCGGACGCCTCGCGGGCCGAACTGGAGTCCGTGGCCGGGCGGAATGTCCGCATTGCGCAGCTATTGTCGGCCGGGTTTGAGGCGGCCCAGGCCGCGCTTCCCCCAGCCATTCAGTTGGCGAACGCCAAAGGCGTCTACGACCCATCCGTGAGCGAGTGGGCCCTTGCCGCCATCCTCGCGATGCAGCGCAACTTCCCCGCCGAGTGGCTGAACCAACGGGGCCACGCCTGGGTGCGGCAAGTCTCCAGCTCCCTGCACGGCCAAGTGGTCACAATTGTGGGCTACGGGGCCATTGGGCAGGCCTTCGAGCGTTTCCTCGCGCCGTTCGACGTCGAGGTGCTAAAGGTCGACCGAGTGGTGCGGGACGGCGTCCACCCTGTTGAGGACTTGCCCGAACTGGCCCGGCGCACCACCATTTTGGTCAGCTTCCTGCCCGCCTCGCAGTCCACCCAACACCTCATCTCGGCTGAGGTGTTGGCGTCCCTGCCCAGCGGCGCGCTGGTTGTCAACGCCGGCCGCGGACCCGTGCTGGACACCGCCGCACTGGAGGCCGAGTTGTGGGCAGGCCGGCTGCGGGCCGCCCTCGACGTGGTGGAGACCGAGCCTTTGCCGCAGGATTCGACGCTTTGGGACGCGCCGGGCTTGTTCTTGAGCCCGCACGTGGCCGGTCAGACGGATCAGGCTTGGCCGCGCCGGATCGACCTGGTCCGCCGCCAGATCCAGCGTTTGGTCGAGGGCGCCGAGCCCGTCAACCTGGTCCTCCGCTGAGCAGCCCCGAGACGAACCGAGCCGAACGGACCCGAGCCGAGACGAACCGAATCGAATCGACCCGTTCGAGACGCGGGCCCGGCGGGCCGTGAGCAGCGCCAAGCCACCGCCAGGCCCCGCCCAGTGGGCCCTGTCAGACGGCCGGGGCCGCCGGGGACTCGGCGGCGGCAGCCGCAATGCGGGCAAAGTCGTCGGCGGTTAGCTGCACGCGCGCAGCCTCAAACCAATCGGGGATTTGCTCGGGGCGCCGGCCGCCCAGGATCGCGCCGGAGACCGCGGGCTGGGCCAACGCCCAGGCTATGGCGACGGCGGGCATGCTGACGCCGTGTTCGGCGGCGACTGCGCGGACGGCATCGGCGATCCTCAACGAACGGTCCAACCCGACTGAGAAGATCGGGTTGGTGCGGCGCCAATCGTTGGGCGCCAGGTTCAGGGCGACTTCCCTGGTGACTTCTCCGGCCAGGAGGCCCCCGCCCATCGGGCTGTACACAATCACGCCGGTCCGGTGCGACTCGCACCAGGGCAGCAGGTCCGCCACGGCCTCGTCTTTGATGGCGGACAGGGGCGGCTGGATGGCCTCCACATGGGTGATCGCCTCGGCCGCCTCAAGCTGCGGGACGCTGTGGTTCGACAGTCCGATTGCGCGGACCTTGCCCTCCTGGCGGAGGGCCGCGAGCACATTCCAGTACTCTTCGACGCCCTGGCCGTCCGCCGCCGGGGCGTGGATCAGGTAAAGGTCGATCCGCTCGGCGCCGAGCCGCCTCAACGACACCTCCAATTCCTCCCGGATGGAACGTTCGTCCAGGACCGCGAAAGGCGGTTTCGAAGTGTCCGCCGGGTCGGCCTTGCGTCCGGCTTTGGTGAAAACGAAGGGCCGCTCCTCGGCTGAGAAGACGGACAGGGCCTGGCCGACTATCTCCTCGGAGTGGCCAAAGCCGTAAAGGGGAGCGGTGTCGACCCAGTTGATCCCGAGTTCGACGGCTCGCCGGATGGTCGCGATCGAATCGGAGTCATCCTGGGTGCCCAAGGCGAAGGCTCTGCCGCCCCCGCCTCCCACAGCCCAGGTGCCCAGGCCAATGGTGGTTATGTTCATCCCGGTCAGCCCAAGCGGGCGGGTGGGGAGCGTTGTCATGGCGATGTGTCTTCTTTCTGCATGTGTTCGTGGGTTCTTTAGGCTTCTTGCGGGCCTGACTGGTTATGGCGGTAGATGGCGCGGAATCCGGGCCGGCGCGCCATCAAGCGGCGCGCGAAGGCGGCCACGGCGCAAATGCCCTTGGGCAACGACAGGTTGACGGCGATCACGCCCGGAATGTCGCCTCGACGACCTGGCCTATGGAGGGGATGTCCTCGATTGAGTCAAGCAACTCGATGAGTCGGGACGCGCGCGCCTCGCCAAGCCGGTCGGTCGTGATGCCCAAGCCGATGTCCCTGACCTCGGCGGCGGACAGGCGGAAGTCGCGCTGTTCCTCGGTCAACTCGCCCCCGTAGGTTCGGCCGCCGGCTTCGATCACCAGGTAGGCGTCCTCCTCACCGGCCCCTGCCTCGATTTCGGCCAGCTCAACCAGTTCGGCGATTTCCGGCGCGTCCGGCGCCAAGGTGTCCGCGAGAGTCACCCGGCCGCGCGCCAGCATGCACGCCACGCCGAACCTTGTGGACATGAGGGCGTTGGACCGATGGCCGAAAGGCGTCCCGCCGAGCGCTCCGACGCGAGCCGGGTAGGGCCCAACTTTGATGCGGATGGCTGTGATCGCGTTTCGGTCGAACCCTTCTTCGCCCGCAATTCGCCTGGCTTGGTCTATGAACGGCTGGTTGAAGTAGTTGACCGGATACCGCTTGAACTGGAGTTCGGGCGCGACCCATTCTTGTCCCACTTGTCGCTCCAGGTCGCCTGCCACGTCGAATGCCGCCAACTCGGCTGCGGGGATGTTCGCCCAGACGCGATAGAAGCCCGCGGGGCCCTCCAGCGCCAGGGGAGCGACAGGCGCGCCGGCCCGCGCCAACTCCGCCGCCAGCACTCCGTGTAGCCCGGCCGCGCCCTTGAGCAACATGTAGTCGCCGGTCCCCGCGGCCATTGACTCGGCCGGGCCCGCCGTCAACAAGGCCGCCAAGCCGATCGCGTCCGCCATTTGGCCGGCGGACAGTTCCAGGAGTTTCGCCGCCGATGCCGCCGCCCCCATTGTGCCGTAGACGGCTGGTGGTTGCGCCAACAGTTCGCGGTCGCGCCAGACCAGAGACATGCCTCCAACCGCCCCGCTGACCTGCATGCCGACTATGAACGCCTCCAGCACTTGGCGGCCGGAGGCACCGAGCGCCTCGCCTTGGGCCAGGACTGTGGGCGCGGTGGTCTCAGCGGCGTGGGTGCCGGATGGCAGGTGCGTCTCCTCTTGCCCGAGAGCGTTGACCATCACGCCGTTGACGAAGGCCGCCTGTCCGGCTGAGAGCGCGCGCCCGTCGTAGATCGCGTGGGCGGCGCCTGGCCGAACCTCTGTGGGCTGGGCGCCCAGCGCCCGGGCGGCCGCCAGGGCGAAGCGCGTGTGCGGCAATTCCGCTCCGCCCACCGCGGTTGCCACGGAGTTGAGAAGGGCCTTGCGCGCGTGGGTGATCGCGGGCTCGGGGGCGTCTTCCAGGCGAAACGACGCCGCCCATTGGCCCAGCGCCTGGGCGGCCGTCCGCCCGCCCGTCACGCTCCCACCTTGACTTCGCGCGCCTCTTTGTTGGCCACGAGCACCGCGACCAGGAGGATGAGCCCGTCAAACAGCGGTTCGGCCCAGAACGGCACGCCGATCAGCGAGAGGCCGTTGAACCCGACCGCCAGCAGCACAATCGCGATGATTGTGCCGATGACGTTGTATTGGCCGGGCCGGTGGGCGGTCATTCCGAGGAAGACTGCCGCGTAGGCCGGGAGCAGCAGGCCGGGACCGAAGGTTGGGTCGCCGCCGGCTCGCAGGCCCAGTTGGAAGACTGAGGCGATTCCGACCAGCAATCCGGCCATGATGAAGGCCATGATCCGGTACCGGGGAGTTGGGACCCCGGCAAAGAACGCGACAGTTTCGTTGCCGCCAATCGCGTAGAACTTGCGGCCGACCGGCATGTGCTCCAGCACATAGACCAAAATCGCCGCGATCAGGAGGATTATCCAGATGGATATGCCCATGCCGAGGAAGCGCCCGCGCCCAATGTCGATGAGGATCTTGGGCACGTCGCCGAAGATGATTTGGCCGCCGCTGATCCCGTTCGACATGGCTCCAAGGACAATGCCGGTGGCGAGGGTGGCTATGAAAGCGCTGATTCGCAGTGTCACCACCAGCAACCCGTTGATCCATCCGATCAGCACCGATAGCGCCAGCATGACGAGCACTATGGCCCAGGCCGGCCAACCGCTGTGGGCAATCTTCGCGCCGAGCACCGCCAAGAATCCGACCAGGTATCCCACGGACAGGTCGAATTCGCCGATTATCAGGGGAAATAGAACCGCCAGCGCGACTCCGGCCTTAACGCCCTGGGACAAGAGCATGTCGGAGAGGTTGGAAGGGGTCAGGAAAAACGGGGAAGCGAATGTGAACACCACGCCGAGCACGATTATCAGGCCAACGGTGGCGTAGCGGCGACTGACGTCAAGCACCACCCGGCCTATGCTCTTGCTGGGCCGGTCCCAGGTCTCGCTGCTGGTCAGGTCCGTCATGATGTCACACGTCCTTTGCGTGGAGTCGGGGCCTCACTTGTTGGCCCAAGCGGATACGGTCACTTGACTGATTTGCTCGCCGGTCAGCTCTTCAACGATCTGCCCGTGGTCTAACGCCAGGATGCGGTGGCAGTGCCGGACTAGCTCTTCGGGTTCGGAGGACAGGACCAGCACCGCGAGCCCGTCGTCCTTGCAGCGTTTGGCGACGGCCTCAAACATGGTCCGCCGCGCGCCTGGGTCGACGCCCACCGTGGGGTCGTCAAGAATGAGCAGTTTGGGCTCGACTGTGAGCCATTTCCCAATGATGAGTTTCTGTTGGTTGCCGCCGCTCATTTCACGGAATAGCAGATCAGAACGCGGTGGCGTCACAGAGAACTCTTTGATGACGCCGCGCACCATGGTCTTGTGCGCGGCGGTGTTGTAGCGCGGCCCGCGGGCGGATGCGAGCAAGACGTTCTCGTGAACTGACATGGAGGAGATCCCGCCTTGGCGGAGCCGGTCCCTGGGCACCAGCGAAATGCCGGATCGGATTGCCCGTTTGGGGTTTTTCGGCACTTCGATTGAGCGTCCGTCAATGGTGATGTGGCCGCTGGCTTCGGGGACCAGGCCGGCGAGGGCCGGCGCCAGGTCGGCTGTGCCGCTTTGGGGACCTCCGACAATGCCGAGCACTTCGCCGCGTTCAACGGTGAACGTGACGCCATTCAGCGTCCCCGCCTTCAAGTCCTTGACCTGGACCGCCTCAATTCCGGACCGAACGACCTGTTCGTGGCCGCCCGCAGTCTCCTGCCCGCCCCCGATTTCCCCGGTCACGATCAACTCGACGATCTGGTCTTCAGGCAGTTTGGCCGTCCCCTGGTAGGCGACGTCGCCGTTGTAAAGGACGGTCATCGTGTCGGCGAAGTCGGTTGCTTCCGAGATGCGGTGGGTGACCATCAGAACGGCCAAACCCGAATCGGCCAGTTGTCGCACGGACCGCAGCACTTCGACCGCCTCTTCTTCGGGAATGGACGCGGTGGCCTCGTCAAGGATGAGAATCTTCGCCTGCCCGCCGCCTTTGGCGGGCCCTTCGTCCAAGGCCATTGAGACTGCCAGCAATCCGCGGTCTGCGGCGGTGACTTCTTTGGCCTTCTGGTCGGGGTCAACATGGCCAATTCCGACTGAGTGCAGCACTTTGCGGGTGTGGCGATACACGTCCCGCCACCGGATGCGGCCGACCAGCCCGGTGACATAACCCGAGCGGATGGCCACGTTCTCCGCCACAGACATGGTGTCGATCAGGGGAGTCTCCTGGTGGACCGCTCGAATCCCCAATGAGAACGCCTCGTTGGGGGAGCGGATCGGTCCGGTCCGGTTGTCGCCGACGGCCAGTTCCCCTCCGCTGGCCTTGAGCCGACCGGTTAGGACTTTGACGAAGGTCGACTTGCCGGAGCCGTTGGCGCCAAGGAGCGCGTGGATTTCGCCGGGCTGGACCGAAATGTCTATGCCATGCAGAATCTCGCGTGGTCCGTAACCGGCGCGGATTCCCGTTCCGACAAGCACTTTTATGGACCTCCAATGGTCGTTTGGCTGGTTGGCCGGGCTCAGCCCAACGGGGGTTGGGCTGAGCCCGGCCGGTCCGGCTCAGCGGTTTCGAGGTTTACGCGAGTCCCCACAGTTGCCGGTATTCGGCGCGGTAATCAATGTCGCTGGTCCAATTGCCGGACCCGGTGCCAACGTTGGTCGAGTCGAGCAGGATTTGCGGCGTGTTCTCGCCGATGGGTTCGGAGAACTCCTGGCCGGCCAGGTACCTGAACAGCTGGTCCATCGCGGCCCAGCCTTCGTAGCCGCAGTCCCACGCCACGTCCGCCGTTTGGCTTTGGCCGTCGCGGATGAATTGCAGGTTTTCCGCCATGCCGATGACCGAGATCAGTCGCACGTCGGTTTGGCCTGCTTGCTGGAGCACTGGAACCAATGCGGCGGCGGCCGGGTCGTACGGCAGGATGATGTACTTGGCGTCCGGATGGTTGCGGAGGAAGGCCAGAGTCTTTTGCGGGAACGTGGTGCCGACCTCGGCGCCGAGGACCGTGTAGCTGAGGGTCTTGCACTTGGGGCACTGCTTGTTGATCTCATCTACGACTGCGGCCGAACTGACTTGGCTGGTGCCTTCCTTGCCGTCCAGGACGATGATCGTTCCCTCGCCCTTGGAATCCCAAATCGCCCAGTCGGCCATCGCGCGGCCCGCCATGACGAAGTTGGAGGAGAGGTCGAACAGCGGCCAGAACGCGTCTGGCGGCGCCTCCACCACGGGGTTCGGCGTTGACAGCGCTGAGGTGATCGAAATGACCGGAATGCTGGCCTTGTCAGCCTCTTCGAGTCCCTGCTGAATGGTCAGGGGATCGACTCCCGCCACGAAGATCGCGTCGACCCCGGAGGTGATAGAGGAAAGCATGTATTTGGAGATGGTTTCGCCGTTGCCTTGGCCATCGTAAAGGGTGAAATCGTAGCCGAGTTCGTCCGACAACTCGCCGATCGCCTCCAAGGGGGCGACGCAGCCGGAGAGGGCCGAGTTGCAGGAGATTCCCACAATAGACAGCGCCTCGCCTGGCAGTGACACCGGCTCGGTGGGGCCGGCCCACTCGGTCGGGTTGGCGCGATCCTCGTTGATCAGGTCGTCTATAGAGCCCTCACGAGCTGGTGTGTCCATCAGGGCCTGGGCGATTTCCTCGCGGTTGTGGTCTCCGGGCATCAGTTCGATAGGGCAGTGCTGGTCTTTGTTTTCGCCGCAGCCAGTGCCGGCCTTGACCGACTCGCGCGCGGGTCCAGAGGTGTCGGCGGGCATGTCGGAGCCGGTCTCGGCTTTGGTGCCGCCGCCGCCTTCGTCGTTGCCACACCCGGACAGCGCTACTGACACGGCGAGTCCGGCGGTACAGATTGCGGCCATAACGCGCGCGTTCCGGAAACGGTTGGGCGTGGGGGTCATCGCTACTCCTTGCTTCGTTGCTTCATGGATGCGAAATCGAGTTCACATGTGCGAAATTGTCGTAAGGGTAACTATGCCCGATGCCGACCGGTCGCGTCAAGCACGAGGGGGTCACGATTCAGGTCCCCAGGAAGGCCAAAACCGCCTCGTTGAACGGCTCCGGGCTCTCCAGGAACATGAAGTGGGAAGCGCCTTCCGCAATGCTGAAGATGCGGGCCTGACCGGCCGGGATTTGCTCGGCGATCCAGGTCTGGGAGGCCGCCGGAAAGAGCGACCGCTCGAAACCGATCACCAAGACCGGGATGGAGACGCGGGCGAACAGATCCGAGTAGTCATTCAGGGCTGTGTCCCACAGGAGGGCGGCCGCCGCCTCACGCGGCATGGTGAGGTTTTCCTCCGCGGCCCACCTCAGTTCGGCCTCGGAAATGCTCGGGCTGAACAGCCGGCGGATCACTTCGGCCGAGTCCTCGACGGTGTTGGCGGAGATCACCTGGTTGTAGAACTCCACCAGTCCGCTCGGATCCGGCAGGGAGCAGCCCGCCTGGATCCGCCGCTCGCGGTCCCAGTCCGGCTTGGCCATGACCGAAGACGCCTGGTCGACAAACACCGCGCGCCGCAGACGGTGCTCGCCGTAGGCCTCAATGTAGGCCCAGACCAGCGACGCCCCCACGGAATGCGCCACCACGTCAACCTTGGCCAAACCGAGTCCTTCGATGAAGTCGGACAAGTCGCGAGCCAAACGTCCCGTCCTGTAGCCCCAGTCGCCCGTTGACCGGCCGTGACCCCTCCAGTCCAAGGCGATAACCCGGTGGTGCTGGGCGAAAACGTCGATTTGGTTCTTGTAGAGCTCAACCGTTTGCGACCAGCCCGCCAGCAACAACACCGGGGGCCCCGAGCCTCGGTCAACATAGGCCAGGCGGGTGCCGTCGGCCAGATCGAAGAACTGATAATCGTCCATCGGCTCACTTCTTTCGCTCAAGTTGTGATCAGGGTTGCGCTCTTGGCGCCGGTCGGCTGGCCCAGGCCAGGTGCTGCCTGAAGGCGGCCGAGAAGGCGGCGGGGTTGTCCAGCAACGACATGTGGTGGGCCGGGATCTGGATCAGACGGCTGTGAGGCAGGGACTCGCAAAAGGCGACCTGGTCGGCGACCGAGTGCACGGCATCGTAGGCGCCCGCCAACACCGTGGTTGGCGCGGTGATCTCCCCAAGTCGCGTGGTCACGTCATGGGAG
The DNA here is from genome assembly GCA_031281585.1 of Bifidobacteriaceae bacterium. Classification (NCBI taxonomy): domain Bacteria; kingdom Bacillati; phylum Actinomycetota; class Actinomycetes; order Bifidobacteriales; family Bifidobacteriaceae; species Bifidobacteriaceae bacterium. Next base: position 18,513 of record JAITFE010000016.1, read on the forward strand.
GCCATGGTGCGCCAGGCGGCCGCCAGCGAATCCAGGGGAGTGGTCTCGAGGCACCGGCGGGCGTAGGCGATCGGGGCCGAGGGCGGCGCCTGGAGGGCCTCCGCCCCGAACCAGCGTTCCAGGGTCTGTTGGACCATGCGGTCGCCGGCCTCGATCTGCCGGGCCCGCTCGGTCCGCGCCGACTGCTGCGCGCCGGGGTCGCTGCCCGCCAAGAAGAGGGACTTGACCAGGCCGGGATGGTTCAGCGCCAGGTGCAAAGCGACCGTGCCTCCCCACAGGGCGCCAATCACGTGAACGGGGCGGCGAACCCAGCCGGCCGCCTCGTCCGCAATGTCGTCAAGCGTCAGCCCGGGCCGGGGCGCCGCGCGGCCGCCGTGGCCGGGCAGGTCGGGAATGATCGCCGGCGGCAGGGTCAGCCAGTCGGCGGACCGGTGGTCCATGGCGACGGGGTGCAAGAAGAGGACCTCGGCTTCGGCGCCCATGTGAAGTATCGTACACATATGTGGAATGCCGCAGCCGGGCTTCACGCTCGCGGGCGGCGCCTCCGCGAGAGTCCGCAGCGGCTCGGCGAGGGGGTTCCCGGTAGCATCATTCGCAGTCGAACCGATCATGGAGGCAACCGTGCCCAAACAACCGAACAGCGCGGACAGCGGCGACAGCGTGGCCCGGGTGGCAGGCGTGAAGTCCGCAGACCGCCTCATGACGCTGTTCGAGTATTTGGCGGCCAACCCGCGCCAGCCGTTCGGGGCGATCGTGAAGGATCTGGCGCTGCCCAACTCCTCCGCGCACCAGTTGCTGGCGACGGCCACCAACCGGGGGTTCCTGGAGTTCGACCCGCAGACCAGGACCTACCAACTGGGAATCCGGGTCCTGGAGATTGGGCAGGCCTACTTCCGGGCGCGCGACCTGGCGGAGATCGCCTTGCCGTTCATGGAGTCGCTGGGCGCGGAGTTGGGGGAGACCGTCCAGTTGGCCAAGCTTGACGGCCTGTGGGCGGTGCACGTGGCCGTCGTCAAGTCCCACCAGCCCATGCGCCTGGTCGCGGAGATCGGCATGCGCAGCCCCGCGTACGTCTCCGGGCTTGGCAAGGCGCTTTTGTCGGGTCTGAGCGACGCCGAGTTGCGCTCGCGCCTGAAAGCGGTGAAACTCGACCGCTTCACGCCCAACACGATCACCGACCGCGAGACGCTCTTAGCCGAGCTGCGCCGGGTGCGCGAACTCGGCTACGCCGAGGACAACGAGGAATATGTGGTCGGCTCGCGCTGCTTCGCCGTGCCGGTGTGCCGCGATTCGGGCGAGGTGGTCGCGGCGCTGTCGGTGTCGGTGCCGACCCCCCGGCTGAGCGACCAGCTGGTCGGCGAGATCCTGGCCAAGCTCCGGGAAACGGCGCCCGCGATTCAGGCGCGTTTGGGAACGCTCAGCCAACTCTGAGCCCAAGTCAGGAGCGCCGCCCGGTTCGGGTTCGGCTGCCCGCCGCCGCCCGTGATGCGGGGGCGCGGGCTCTTGGGGCTTGTCCGCGACGGGGTGAACGGTGTTAGTGTTACTTCATCCATGCGAAGTAGCATTCATACATGCGAAACCGCCCCGGCGTCGAGGCGGTGCGAGAAAGGACTCGACGGTGCGCCCTGACCAGCCGCTCGGCCATCAGGCCGCCATCCGCCCGCGTCGCGGTCGCGGCGGCGACCCGCTCGACCAGGCGACCCGCGACCGGTTGGCGCAGTTCCCGGTTTGCGACTTGGCCGATGCCGTGGGCCGGCTTTACACCCTCGACGCGGCTATCCGCCCGCTCGCCTCGGGTATGCCCAAGCTGATCGGCACGGCCGTGACCGCCAAAGCGGCGCCCGGCGACAACTGGGCCATCCACGCCGCCCTGTCTTTGGTCAAAGCGGGGGACGTCGTGGTGGTCGACTGGCTGGGATACCACACCGGTTGCGGCACCGGCGTCAGTTCGACCGTCCCGGCCATCCGCCAGGGCCTGGCCGGAATAGTGATCGACGGCGGCTGGCGGGACGTTGACGAACTTGCGGCGCTCGGCGTTCCCGTGCACGGGCGCGCCCGCACGCCTTTTTCACCCCCGAAACGCGACCTGGGGGAGGTCAACGTGCCCGTGCACTGCGGAGGGGTCGTGGTGGAGCCGGGCGACGTGATAGTCGGCGAGGTTGACGGGACCGTCTGCATACCCAGGTGGGCACTGGCGGACGTGCTGGCGGAGGCCAAACCAACGCAAATCCGCGCCCGGCTGGACCAGTTCGAAAACGATCCCCTGGCAGATGTGGTCCGGGCGACGCAGCAGCGGTACTGGGCCGAATTTGAACGCCGCGGCGGTATTGACCTCACGAAAGGAACCCAACTATGACCCGCGAGATCCGCCTCTTGGCCTCCGGCCTGGGCTTCACCGAAGGCCCGGTGGTGCTGGCCAACGGGGAGATCATTGTCACCTCGATCACCCACGGGGCGCTCTACCGCGTGTTGCCGGGCGGCGGCTCGAGCCGCCTCGCGGACCTGGGCGGCGGGGCCAACGGCGCGGCTCTCGCGGCGGACGGGACCCTGTATGTGGCCCAAAACGGCGGCCGGTGGGCCGCCAACGGACCCGCTTGGCCACCCAGCTCGGTTGGCGGCATTCAGCGGGTCTATCCGGACGGCAGCTCCGACTGGCTCACCAAGGAGCCTTTGGCGCCCAACGACCTGTGCTTCGGGCCGGACGGGAAGCTGTATGTGACCGACCCGACCCGGTCCAAGGCGATCAACGACGGCCGCATTTGGCGGATCGATCCGGAGACCGGCGCGTCTGAGCTTCTGGCGTCAGTGCGATTCTTCCCCAACGGAATAGCCTTCGACGCGGCCGACGACCTGTACTTGGCGGCCACCGACTCCGGGGGCATCTTCCGGACGCGTGTGACGGGCGGCACTTTGGCGGAGCCGGTGGAGGTCTTCCGGCTGACGCACGGTTTCCCGGACGGCATGGCGTTCGACGCCGCCGGCAACTTGGTGATCGGCGCGGTTGACGACCAGGGTCAGGGCACCGTTCAGACCTGGACCATGGACGGGGCCTTGGTTGAGGAACTCGTTCCCGGTCCCGGCCACCGGTTCACGAACGTGGCCTTCACCGGCGACGGCGGCCTGGTCATCTGCGCCTCCGACAACGACTCGGTGCTGCTGGTCGAAGATTGGGGCGCGGAAGGGCTGCCGTTGCATCCCTTCCGGGGCGCGGGGGCTTCGGCGTGACGTCCATCCCCAGCCTCGATTACCGGGCGGCCAGGGCGGCGGCGGACCACGCTGCGGCGGCGGCCTTGGACGCCGGCCTCGGCATGACCGTCGTGGTGGTGGACGCGGCCGGCCTTGAGCGGGTGCGTCTGCGCCTGGACGGCGGATCGATCGCGTCCGCCACGCTGGCCGGCCAAAAGGCGATGACCGCCTTGACCACCCGCACCGCCACCGCCGACTGGGTGCGGCTGTTGGCCGAACGGCCCGCGGTGGGCCCAAGCGTGGGCGCCTTTCCCGCGTTCTGCTGCATCCCCGGCGGCGTGCCGATCAATGTGGAAGGCCAGGTCATCGGGGCCGTGGGCGTCAGCGGGGGGACCTTCGACCAGGACCAGGCGATCGCCGAGGCGGCTGCGGCCCACGCTGCCCAGTCCATCGCGGTCGAGCGGACCGTGTCGCTGTAACCGCCAAGGAAGAAGCCACCCAGGGCGATGCATGCTAGGAGGAGGCTGCGCGGCATCGAACCCTGGGTGGCTGGCCCACGGGGGGCGGAGGAGTTGGGGCAGGGGATGCGGGGCGGGGGAGTCGGGGGGGGG
>JAITFE010000017.1 GCA_031281585.1 Bifidobacteriaceae bacterium
GCCGCCTCGGAGGCGCGCAGGGCGGCCTCGCGGCGTTCGCGGGCTTCGGCCTCGGCCGCTTGTTTGGCCGCCTCGAGTTTCGCGGCGGCCTCCGCCTCCGCGGCCGCCTCTCGGGCGGCCTGGGCCTCTTCTTGCTCCACGGCCTGGTCCAAGTCGGCCAGCATGCTCCGGGCGTCCGCGATGATCGAGGGATCGTCCAGCGAGATGCCGTGGCGCAGCCACCGGATGATGGCGATCTCCCCCAGGAAGGCCGCCCGGTCCTCCAAATGCGGGTCGTCCAGGTCGGCGCGGCGGCGGCGGTACGCGCCCACAATCGACCCGGCCACGTCCGGCGGCAGGGGGGCCAGCAACTGGGCCAGGTCCTCCGCCGGGTCGGAGACCTGCACGGACGCGAAATCGGTGACGGCGGAGATCCGCCCGCCGTTCTCCAAGAGGTGCTCGGCCGCCATGTCGCCGTGGATCGGCACCGGCGTGAAAACCCACCACGCGTCGCGGCCGAGTTGCTCGCGCCAACGACGCTCGAGGCGGGGCGAAACGTGGCCGGTGCGGACGGCATCGTCCACCTCTCCGGCCAGACGCGCCCTGTACTCCGACGGGGTGTACGCGGGCAGGCCGGCTTCCGTCACGATCGACGGTGGCAGCTCGTGGAAGGCGCCGATCGCGCGGCCCAGCGACTCGGCCACGCCGGGGCCGGCGTCCATCAGCTCCATCACGACAGGGGTGCCGGGGAGGTCGGCGTAGACCATCGCCTTGCCTCCGCCCGCCAGGTTGGCGGAGCCGCGCGGCCTGGGCACCTCGAACGGGAGCGCCCCGCCGGAAGACGCGCCCGCAAGGGACCTCAGGAGGATGGCCTCGGCTTCCTGGCCGGACTCGGCTGCGGCGTGCAGGGCCAGGCGAACCACCCAGACGCGCCCGGAGGCGTCTTCGACGTGTGCGAAGGCGTAGTCGGCGCCCACATGGTCCATTCGCGCCCCGACCACGTCCAGCCTGGGAACGGCGGCGGTTGCCAGGGCGGCCAGGGCCAAGGGGTTGGTTTGAAGAGTGGCCACCCTACCAAGGTACGGGTCAGTGTCGGATGAGCCTGCCAAGATGGTCAGCGTGTCAGAACATCCCGTCGCTGAAAGCCTGTTGGAAGGGCTTGATCCGGAGCAGCGCGAAGCCGCCACGCACCTGACGGGGCCGGTTTGCGTGCTGGCAGGGGCGGGCACCGGCAAGACCAGGGCGATCACCCACCGGATCGCGTACGGCGTGGCGACCGGGGTTTACAACCCCACTTCGGTGCTGGCGGTCACCTTCACCACCAGGGCGGCCGGCGAGTTGCGGGAGCGGCTGCGGGCGCTGGGCGCCCATGGCGTGCAGGCCAGAACCTTCCACGCGGCCGCCCTGCGCCAACTGTCCTACTTTCTGCGCGCCGAGTTCAACCGGTCGGTTCCGCGCCTGGTTGAGCAAAAAGCCCCTTTGGTGGCCCAGGCGGCGGCCCGATTGGGGATTGAGGTGGACCGGGCGGCCGTCCGCGACCTGGCGGCGGAGATCGAATGGTCCAAGGTGCACCTTTGGACCCCGGATGACTACCAAAAGCTCGCCGGCCAGGCCGGACGCGGGCAGCCCGCCGGGCTGGACCACATCGCGGTGGCCCGCCTGATCCGGGTGTATGAACAGGTCCTGGGCGAATCCGAGGCGATGGACTTTGAGGACGTGCTCCTCGCGATGGCGGGGCTGATGGAGGAAAGCCGGTCGGTCGCGCGCCAGGTGCGCTCGCAGTACCGCCATTTCGTGGTCGACGAGTTCCAAGACGTGTCGCCCCTGCAGCACCGCCTGTTGGAACTGTGGCTGGGGGACCGCCAGGAGCTCTGCGTGGTGGGGGACCCCGCGCAGACCATCTACTCCTTCGCGGGCGCCTCCTCCCGATACCTGACCGGCTTCAAGCGCCGCTACCCGGACGCCGCGGTCGTCAAGCTGGTGCGGGACTACCGCTCCACCCCGCAGGTGGTCTCGCTGGCCAACTCGGTTTTGCGCCGCGCCGGCGAGGCGGGCGTCGAACTGGTTTCGCAGCTCAGGTCCGGCCCGGCGGTGACGTTCCGTTCCTTCACCGACGATGCCGCCGAATCCGCCGGCGTGGCCGCCCAGATTTTGGAGTTGGCTGGCGCGGGCGTCGGAGCGGAGCAGATCGCGGTCTTGTTCCGGACGAACGGCCAGTCGGAGCCGCTGGAGAACGCGCTCGCCTCCGCCGGGGTCGCCTACCAGGTCCGCGGCGGTGAGCGGTTCTTCGCCCGCCGCGAGGTCCGCCAGGCGCTGGCCCTGCTGCGGGCCCAGGCCAAGGTCGAGGCCCCGGAGCCGGTCTTGGCCCAGGTCGAGGACGTTTTGGGGCGGTTGGGCTGGTCGGCCACCCCGCCGGCCGAACGCGGCGCCGTGCGGGCCCGCTGGGAGTCGCTCGACGCGCTGGCCTCCTTGGCGGGCGAGTTGGTGGACGGCGGGGCGGAGGACCTCCAACAGGTGGTCGAACTGGTCCTGGGCCGGGCGGACGCTGGCCACGCGCCTGCGGCGGCGGGCGTGACTCTGGCGTCCCTGCATTCCGCTAAGGGTTTGGAGTGGGAGGCGGTGTTCCTGGTCGGCCTGGCGGACGGGCTGGTGCCGATCTCGCTGGCGGACCGCCCGCAGGACGTGGCCGAGGAGCGGCGCCTGCTCTATGTGGGCATCACCCGGGCCAAACGGCACCTCCAACTGTCTTACGCGAAGGCCCGCACCGCTGGCGGCAACGCCAACCGCCGGCACTCGCGGTTCCTGAACGGGCTCTGGCCCACGGCCGAGGAGTCCGTCAAGAAAGCCCGCGGCTTGGCGGTTCCCGCCAAGGAAGACCTGACCGCCGCCGAGGCAGAGTTGTTTGAACGCCTCCGGGCATGGCGGGCTGAGGTGGCGGGGGCCGAAGCCCGTGCGCCTTTCACAGTGCTCACGGACCTGACTTTGCGGGCGATCGCCGCCCGCCGGCCTGGCGATTTGAGAGCGTTAGCCGCCATCCCTGGGATCGGTCCCGTCAAGATCGAGCTTTACGGACGCGACGTGCTCGGCATTGTCGCCGCCGCCAGCCACATGGGCGAACCGTGAGCAACCCGCCGGGCTGGACTCGGTTGGGCCGGGCCGGATCCCGTTGGGCGGGGCCGGATCCGGTCGGGTCGGGTTGGGTTGGGCGCGTCCGTCCGGGCACTCCTGGCCGTCTGTGTGGGCGCGGCCAAGCGGCCGCCCGCTATTGGGTTGGCGGCAGCGGCACAAGCGGAGGCGGCGACCAATGGACTGGCCGCCGGGGGACGGGATTGTGCGAATTGCACTTGGGATGCTCTTTGAGATCGGTCCAAGTGAGTTCGTAGGTGGGCAGGGCCATGGCGACGGTGCGTCCGTGGGTTGGCGGCTTGGCCCCGGCCAGGCCCTGGAGAATATGGGCGGCGGCCAGTCCGCCGATCACCTGCGCGAGCAGCGGGTCTTCGCCCCGGCTGGCGACCACGGGGCGGACAAACCGCTGGGTGGCGAGGCCTGGCCAGCACGGGTCGTTCTCAACGGCCCAGAGGCGTTGGCAGCGCAGGCACGGGCCCGAGCCTTTGGGCACCCACGGCCCCAGGGTGATGTCCAGTTCACCGATCACAACGGACAGGTGGTCTATCCGGTGTGAGGTGAGGAAGGCGGCGCGGGTCGGGTCGGAGACCTCCTCGCCGACCAGGACGGCGGCGTCCGGTCTGGCGAGGCGTCCGCGGAACCGCACCTCGCAGTCGAAGCCCTGGTTCCGGATGGCCTCCGCGAGGGCCTCCGCCCGCGGCTGCCCAACGGCGTCTGGCCCGTAGACCTGGCTGCGGTCACGGGGACGGACCGGGCGCTGGTCGTGGAGTTGGAGCATGCCGATCCCGCTGGCGGCCAAGGCCATGGCGACCTGGGCGCCGGTGCGTCCCAGCCCATACACGTTGACCCGCTGGGTGGAACGGCGCGCGAGCACTTTCCATCCGTCGTTGTCCAAAAGCGCGCGGGTTTCGGCCTCGGCCGCGAGCAGTTCCCGCCTGGCGGGCGGGACGTGCATTTCGGCGGTTTGCCCCCGCCCCGTCTGGGTCATCAGTCCGGCGTCCCGCAATTCCTCCAGCAGTTGGTCCACGCGTTCGCGCCGGCCGCCCAGGCTGACCAGCTGGCGCCGGAGTTGCGACGGCGAGTGCTCGGTCTCAAGCAGTCTGATCACGTCGAATTCGCGTGGATGCTCAATGCGGAAGGTGTGGGCCAGTCGGGGGTCGTTGCCGACTTGGATTTCGTTGCGGTTCCGCCACAGGACCCGCAGTCCGTTCTTCAATTTCATTTCAGGCTCCTCAGTTCGGATGTCTGGCCCGGCCGGTCCGGCCCGCAGGGGGCGCGGTCAACGCGGGCTTGGCGTTATGACGGTTCACTCTGCCAAGGACCGGCTCCTGGATGAAGGGTCCGCTCAAAGCGTTCGGGCAAAAGCGCTCAGGCCCCGATGAGACGGCACGTCAACGCGGATTCTCGGGCCTCGTTTCGCGTCCAGATGGGCCGTGGCGGCTCGCGATCTGGACCGGCGTGTTTGTGGTTGGCGATGGCGCGGCCGACTGCGGCCGGGGTTGTCTATCGCGCGGCCAGCGCCTTGGCGGGGGCATCCAGGTCAGGCAGAGCGCCGAAGGCAAACAGGCGGTGGGGCAAACGCCAGTTCGTTTTCAGCCGGGCCTGGCCACCGCCGGGATCTGGGCGCTAATCCCGGCGTTGACAAGGCGCCCCAATGGCGCCGAGGCGCGCCGTCCGCCCTGTGAGACCGTCGCTAAATATCCTTTACTGGACATTTGCCGCCTTCACGCTCTAAGGCCGCCGACCGCCCGCCGCCCGCCGCCCGCCGGCGGCTTGCCGGCGCCTGCCGCCGCTCAGCGCGATGCCGCCCCCGGCAGCGGACGGACCTGGCAGAGGACGTGTCCGGTCGGAACTCGCTGGCCGGGAGCTGCGGCCAGACCATGCACCACGCCGTGGCGGGGCGCCGTCAGCGGTTGCTCCATCTTCATGGCCTCCAGCACCACCAGCAGGTCGCCCTCCGCCACAACGGCCCCTTCGGCGACCGCCACCCGGACCACCGTGCCTTGCATGGGCGCGGCCACCGACCCGTCGGACGAGGAGCCGACCGAGGAGCCGACGGCGCGCTTGACGGCCCGCCGGGGCGGGGCGGGTGCCGCCGCCTCGGCGCCAACCGCGCCGCCCGAACCGGCGAATCCCGCGTTGGTGAGTTCCGCGGGCAAGACGACCTCGAGGCGTTTGCCTCCCACCTCCACCACCATGCGCGAGGTCGCCGCGGCCGGCGGCAAGGAGGCGTCGAAGGCGGAGGCCGGCGGCAGGGCGGCCACAGCGTCCGCGAAACCCTCTTCGATCCAGCGGGTGTGGACGGTGAACTCCTTTTGGGTCGCGGCGGCGAACGCCGGGTCCTCGATGACCGCGCGGTGCAAGTGCCGACTGGTGCCGACCCCTTCGACTTTCAGCTCCGCGAGCGCTCGCCTGGCCCTGGCCAAAGCCTGCGCGCGGTCCCGCCCGCGCACAATGACCTTGCCGACCAGGGAATCGAAGGAGCCTGTCAACGCGTCCCCGGCCTCATAGCCAAAGTCGCAGCGCACACCGGGGCCGCCCGGCAGGCGGAGCGCGGAGATCACGCCCGGCGTGGGCAAGAACCCGGCGGCCGGGTCTTCGGCGTTGACGCGGAACTCGAACGCGTGGCCGTAAGCCAACGCGTCGGTGTAGCCCAACTCCTCGCCCGCGGCGATCCGAAGCTGCTCCCGCACCAGGTCCACCCCCGTGACCTCCTCGGTCACGGGATGTTCCACCTGCAGGCGCGGGTTGATCTCCATGAAGAAGACCTCCCCGTCCGCAGAGATCAAGAACTCGCAGGTGGCAGCCCCGCAATAACCTGCCTCAAGCAGCAAAGCCCGCGAAGCGTCTCGAAGCAGCGCCTCCTGGCCGGCGGCGAGGAACGGTGCCGGGGCTTCTTCGATCAGCTTCTGATACCGACGCTGAACCGTGCAGTCGCGGGTCGACACGACCGCCACGCCTCCGTGGGCGTCCGCCAGGCACTGCGTCTCCACATGCCGGGGGCGCTCAACAAACCGCTCGACAAAGCATTCGGGCCGTCCAAACGCCGCGAGCGCCTCGCGTTGGCAGGCCGCCAAGGCCTCGGCCGTCTCGCCGGGCTGGCGCACCACCCGCATTCCCCGGCCGCCGCCGCCGTAGCAGGCCTTGACCACCAGGGGATAGCCGCGCGCGTCCCCAAACTCGATCACCGTCTCCGCGTCCGTCACCGGCCCGGCGCTGGCCGGGACCGTCGCCACCCCCGCGCGGTCGGCCAGGGCCCGCGCGGACACTTTGTTCGACACCAACTCCAGCGTCTCGGGCGGCGGCCCGACCCAAATGAGGCCCGCGTCCAGGACCGCCCGCGCCAGGACCGCGGACTCGGCCAAGAAGCCGTAACCGGGGTGGACGGCATCGGCGGAGGCTTTGACGGCGGCTTGGACCACCGCGTCGGGGTTGAGATAGGTTTCCGCGACCGTCTCGCCGGGCAGGGCGAACGCTTCGTCGGCGACGCGCACATGCATGGCGGAGCGGTCCTCCGGCGCGTACACGGCGACCGACCGGATGCCGGCGTCGGCGCAGGCCCGGGCGATCCTGACCGCGATCTCCCCGCGGTTCGCAATCAAGAGGCTTGAGAACACGTTTCCACGCTAAGCGGCCAGCGCCCCCGCCGCCGCCCAGTCAGGCGGCCAGGTCCGTCGCCGCCTTTTGTGCGGACCCTACAAAGTCCCCGGCCGCCAGAACTCGAACACGGTCAGGCCGAAGCGCGCCAGAAGGCGGCGCAGGACCGGCAGCGACAGCCCCACCACGCCGTGGTGGTCGCCGTCGATTCCCTCGATAAACGGGCCGCCCAGCCCGTCGATCGTGAACGCGCCGGCCACGTTCAAGGGTTCGCCGGTGGCGACGTAGGCGTCGATCTCGGCCTCGCTCATTTGGCCGAACCGCACAGTCGTGGACGATGCCGCGCCCTCGCCCCGCCGCCCGCCGTTGCCTTCCGCAGGCGCCGGTCCCGCCAGCCAGTGGCCCGTGTGCAGGACCGCTTCGCGGCCCGCCTGTTGACGAATCCGCGCCTTGGCGTCCGCCGGACCGGTCGGCTTGCCGAGGACCTCGCCGTCCAATTCGAGCATGGAGTCGCAGCCGAGCACGAACGCGCCGGGCGGCGCCGCGGAGGCGGCCGCCTCCGCTTTGGCCCGGGCGAGCACCAGCACTTGGTCGGCGGGGCTCAGCCCCGGCCGCGTGGCCAGGGCCGCGCTCAACACGGCCTGTTCGTCCACGTTGGCGATCAGGACCATCGGGTCGATTCCGGCCGCGCGCAGAGTGGTCAGGCGCGCGGGCGAAGCCGAGGCGAGCACCAAGGAAATGGGGACGGTACCTGTTTCCGGCTCGCCGGAAACAGGTACCGTCCCCATTTCCTCTGTTTCCGGACCGGCCATCAGCCGGCGTAGGGCTTGACCGCGAGGACCTTGACGGCGACCTCTTTGCCGGTCGGGGTCGAATAGCTGCGGGTCTCGCCCACCTTGGCGCCCACCAGCGCGGCCCCGATGGGGGACCTTTCCGAATAGACCGTCAGAGTCGAATCGGCGGCGACCTCCCGCGAGCCGAGCAGGAAGTCGCGTTCCGTCCCGCCGATCTCGGCGGTCACAACAGTTCCCGGCTGCACGCTGGACGAATCGGTCGGCGCTTCTCCGACCTGCGCGTTCGCCAGCAGGGCTTTCAGCGACGCGATCCGCCCCGCCATCTTGCCCTGTTCCTCGCGGGCGGCGTGGTAGCCGCCGTTCTCCTTGAGGTCGCCCTCGGCGCGGGCGGCCTCGATGCGCTTCACCACCTCGGCCATGCCCTCGCCCTGAAGAAACGCCAACTCGTGGCTGAGCCGGTCGTAGGCTTCTTGAGTCAACCAGGTCGTGTCGGTCATGGTCCTTTACTCCAATATGCGCTAGTGCGTTGTGAAAAGCCCAGTGTAAACCGGCAGCCCCGCCGCACGGGCCGACCCTCGCCCCCGTGCCGACCTTCGCGCCCGTGCTGGCGGCCGTTCCGGCCGGGCGCGGAAAACCCGCGGCACGGCATCGGGCGGCGGTGGTCGCGGGCAAACGGGCCGGAGAGCCGACGCGAGACAAAGGCGGGTCGTTTTGACCGGCGGGGCGAACCGGGGCTACCCTAAAGCGTCCCGTGTGCGCACTGGCGGTAGCTGGCGCACGCCCGTCCGGAGGCGGTATGCAAGGGGATGCCACCTTTCAATAAGCGAGGTTAGAGAACTGTGCGCACGTACCAACCGAAGGCCGGCCAGATCGAGCGGGCCTGGCACGTCATCGACGCGACCGACGTGGTGCTCGGCCGGCTGGCCAGCCAGGTGGCGATCCTGCTGCGCGGCAAGCACAAGGCCCTGTTCGCGCCGCACCTTGACGCTGGCGACTATGTGATCGTCATCAACGCGGACAAGGTGGCTTTGACGGGCGCGAAGAGGTCCCAAAAGATGGCCTACCGGCATTCCGGCTACCCCGGCGGCCTCAAGGCGGTCAGCTACGGCGAGTTGCTCGCCAAGCGGCCGGAAGAAGCTGTGCGCAAGGCGGTGCGCGGCATGCTGCCGAAGAATCGGCTGGCCCGGCAGCAGTTGGCCAAGCTGCGGATCTACGCCGGGCCGACCCACCCGCACGCCTCCCAACAGCCCCAAGTTCATGACCTCACGCGGGTCGCGCAATAGAGCCGTTCGCAGCAGGCGACATCAAGGAGAAATGTGACTGAGATCGAGCTGGAAGCTCAAGAAGAGGCCCCGTCCGTCTACACCACGGAGACCAAGGACGTCCCCGGCGCCGGCCAGAGCCTGGTCGCCCCCGGCCGGGCGCTGGGGCGGCGCAAAGAAGCGGTCGCCCGGGTGCGGCTGGTTCCGGGCAGCGGCCAGTGGACCATCAACGGCCGCGGCTTGGAAGACTATTTCCCCAACAAACTGCACCAACAGGAAGTGCGCTCGCCTTTCACCCTGCTGGACATTGAGGGCAAGTTCGACGTGATCGCGCGGATCGACGGCGGCGGCACGTCCGGTCAGGCCGGCGCGCTGCGCTTGGGCGTGGCCCGGGCGCTCAACGCGATCGACGAAGAGCACAACCGTCCGGCCTTGAAGAAGGCCGGTTATCTGACCCGCGACGCGCGGGTCACCGAGCGCAAGAAGGCTGGCCTGAAGAAGGCCCGCAAAGCGCCGCAGTACTCGAAGCGCTGACCCGCAGGGCGAATGGCGCGGCTTTTTGGCACCGACGGGGTGCGCGGGCTGGTTGGGCGCGACATCACCGCCGAGTTGGCGTTGCGCCTGGCAGCGGCGGTGGCGCGCGAGTTGGAGGCCGAACAAGGCCTTGGGTACGGCTCGAAAAGCGCCCCGCCCGTGTTGGACCACAGGCTTGAGGACACACCGCAGCGGCTCAGCGCAGTGATCGGGGTTGATTCGCGGGTTTCCGGGGACATGCTCGCGGCGGCCAGCGCGGCCGGTTTGGTCTCCGCCGGGGTCGACTGCGTCCTGGTGGGCGTCATCCCCACACCCGGCTTGGCGTACTTGACCAGGTCGATGGGGTTTGACGTCGGGGTGATGATCTCCGCGTCGCACAACCCCTACCAGGACAACGGCATCAAGTTCTTCGCCAGTTCCGGCAACAAGCTGCCCGATGCCGTCGAGGACGCCATCGAGGCCCGTCTCGCTGAGGAGTGGGAGCCGGCGATCGGCGACTCGGTCGGCACCATCAGGACCGACTTGTCGGCCATAGAACGCTATGTCGACTTCTTGGTCGCCAGCGCGCCAGTGCGGCTGGACGGCATGCGGGTGGTTCTGGACTGCGCCAACGGCGCCGCGCATAGGGTCGCGCCGGAGGCCTTCCAACGGCTTGGCGCGGAGGTGATGCCGCTGGCCATCCAGCCGTCCGGCACCAACATCAACGCGGGAGTGGGCTCGACCCACCCGGAGTTGCTGCAACGCGCCGTGGTCGGTCTGGAGGCGCACGCCGGGTTCGCCTTCGACGGGGACGCCGACCGCTGCCTGGCCGTGGACGCCGCCGGCGAATTGGTCGACGGCGACAAGATCATGGGCATCCTGGCCCTCGCGCTGAAGGAGCGCGGCGAGTTGGCGTCTAATACCTTGGTGGCCACAGTGATGTCGAACCTGGGACTGTTCAAAGCCATGGCCGCGCACGGGATTGACGTCAAAGTCACGGGCGTGGGCGACCGCTATGTGCTGGAGGAGATGCTGGCCGGGGGTTACGTCCTGGGCGGCGAACAGTCCGGCCACGTCATCATGACCCGTCACGCCACGACCGGCGACGGCTCATTGACCGCCCTGCAACTGGCCTGCCGGGTGCGGGCGGCGGAAAGCTCCTTGGGAGAGTTGGCCAGCGTGGTTGAATCCTTCCCCCAGGTCCTGGTCAATGTGCGCGAGGTGGACAAAGGCCGCGTTGAGACCGATCCGGGAGTGGCCGCCGCGGTTAGGGAGGCCGAAGCGGAATTGGGCGACTCGGGGCGGGTGTTGCTCCGCGCCTCCGGCACGGAGCCGCTGGTCAGAGTCATGGTCGAGGCGTCAACCAGCGCGCGGGCCGAAGCGGTGGCGGACCGATTGGCCACAGTGGTGGCCCGGCAGCTGGGTTTGTGACGTGGGCTTCGCCATGGTCCCCGCCCCGGCCTGGCAGACGGTGGCCCCGTGGCTGGCCGATCCGTCCCTGGCCGAATCGGTTTGGCATTCGATCAACCAATTCATCATCGGTTTGGCCGAATCCCCCTGGGCTTTGCTGGCCGCCTATCTGATCTCCGCCATTGACGGGTTCTTCCCGCCCGTCCCGGCCGAAACCCTGGTCGTGGCCACCGCCGCCGTCTATTCGGCTTCGGGGATGTGGTGGCAATTGCTCGGGCTGTGGGCGCTGGCCGCCGCCGGTGCGGTCACCGGCGACTTGGTGGCGTACTCTCTGGGGCGCTGGTTCAACGCGGGCGAATGGCGTGTCTTCAGGCGCGGCAAGGGCCACGACGCCTTCAAGTGGGCGCAGCGGATTTTCGCCCGCGGCGCCGCGCCATTGCTGATGGTGGCCCGTTTCATACCGGTGGGACGGGTCGCGGTCAACCTGACCGCCGGCACGGTCCGGTACCCCTTGCGACGGTTCGTCGTGATCGACGCCACCGCCGGATGCTGCTGGAGCGCCTACTCGGTGGGCGTCGGCTCGATCGCGGGCCAGGCGGTCGGCGACAATCCGCTGCTGGGCGTCCTGTGCGGAATTGTCTTCGCGGTGTCGCTGGGCACGTTGGTCCAATGGCTCATCAACCGGCATTACGGCAAGCAGCCGGTCGCGGGTTCGGAAGCCACCGACCCGGATGGGACCGAGCCGGGCCGCCGCCAGGACGGCGGGGACGGCGGGGACGGCCAAGGCTGACGCCCGCCGCCGCCCGCCCACGCCGGATCCCCCAAACACGACGATAGTTTGACGCGAAGACACCGGACGGGCCCCGCGAATAGGTATTAGGTCCCTCGGGGAGGTAGGCTCGGATTGTCGCAGCGCAGCGGCGCGTCGACGAAGACCAAATTCAGGCCCAGGAGAGGACTACCAATGAAGGCACTTGTTTACCACGGAGCCGGCCAAAAGACCTGGGAGGAGGTGCCAGATCCCGCCATCCAAGATCCCAACGACGTCATAGTCAAGGTCGACACGACCACAATTTGTGGCTCTGACCTTCACATTCTTAAGGGCGACGTGCCAGCCGTCGAAGACGGCCGCGTGCTGGGACATGAAGGGGTCGGGACTGTGGTCGAGGTGGGCTCCGGCGTGGCCAAGTTCGAAGTCGGCCACCGGGTGGTGGTCAACTGCATCACCACCTGCGGCACCTGCGCCTACTGCCGAGTGGGACATCCGTCCCATTGCCAATCGGCTGGCGGCGTTGGCTGGCAGCTTGGGCACTTGGTGGACGGGACGCAAGCGGAATACGTGCGGATCCCGTTCGGAGAGACTTCGCTGCATTCGATCCCTGAGGGGCTGTCAGACGAGGAGGTCATCTTCGTCTCCGACATCATCCCAACCGGCTACGAGATGGGCGTCCTCAATGGCGACGTTCAGCCGGGCAACGACGTGGTGGTGATTGGAGCGGGACCTGTCGGCTTGGCGGCTATGGTGACCGCCCAGCTGAAGTCCCCGCGCCGCATTATTGCCGTGGACTTGGACGATTTCCGCCTCGAGGCCGCCCGCCGCTCGTTCGGCGCCACCCACGCGGTCAACTCCGGCCATGACGGCTGGATGGATGAGGTCCGGGCACTGACCCGCCACGGCGGCGCCGACGTCGTGATGGAGGCGGTGGGCATCCCCACGACCCTTGAGGCGGCCTTCGAGTTGGTCAGACCGACTGGGAGGATCGCCAACATTGGCGTTCACGGCGCCCCGGTGACCATGCCGATCGACCGCCTTTGGATCGAGAACATCACCATGACCATGGGTTTGGTGGATGCGGTCACCGCTCCAACCCTGATCGAGTTGATCGAGGCCGGCAAACTCAACGTGCGCCCTCTGGCGACCCACCGCTTCCAACTGGACGACATGCTCCAGGCGTATGACGTGTTCAGCCAGGCTGGCAAGAATGGCGCGCTGAAGGTCGTTATCACGGCCTAGCCAATGCCCCGGGGCGGCCTTGTCAACCGGCGGCGGCGCGGGGGAGCACCTCCAAGGCGGCCCCGGAAGGGGTCGGCGGCGCCAGTTGTTCGGGGGAGTCGCCCATGATGGCCCGCATGCGGTCGTACCGGACTTTGACGCCGGCCGCCCCGATCTGACCCAGTTCGCCGTCTGCGGCCACCGAGTCTTGAAGCATGTGGACCCGGTGGCCGTGGGCGGTGTCCACGGTCACCCCGGCCCAGGTCATGCCGGTCACGGCCGCCCCGGCCACGTCCTTCGTGATGGTGAGAAACGCGACCGCGCCGGTGTCGGTGTTGGGCCCCACCACCGCGTCCGTCTGGTTGGAGATGAAGTTGCCGAGCGAGTAGATGGTCCACATGCCGTCCCCGTGGACGCCGCCGGGGACAAGCTCAATCGGCTCGGCCACGTGCGGGTGGTCGCCCACAACGGCGTCGATCTGCCCCGAGGCGGCCAGGCGTGCCACGATTTCCCGTTGCTCCGGCGTCGGCGTGGTCTGGTACTCCACCCCGACGTGAATGGTGGCCAGCACCACGTCTGCCCCTGCGGCCCGGGCCGCCTCCGCCTGCGCGATCAGGAGATCGGTGTCGATCGGCGTGTTGACCGCCCACGGTTGGGCGGCGGGCGCGGGCAGGCCGTTGGTTCCGTAGGTGGCTGCGACGTGGGCGATCGTCAGGGTTTGCCCGCGGCCCGACAGGCGGTACAACTGCGGCAACTCCGCGTCCGCCGCGCTCAGGGCGGTCCCGGAATAGCCCAGCCCCGCGTCCCGCAAGGTTTGGATGGTGTGGGAGAGCCCGTCCCAACCCTGGTCCAAGGAGTGATTGGAGGATGTGGTGCAGCCATCCCAGCCCTGTTCGGCCATGTCCCTGACCAGTTCGGCGGGCGCCCCGAAGACGGGATACCCGCTCGGGGAGCGGCCCGGCGGCGCCAACGGCACCTCCATTTGGCAGATCGCCAAGTCCGCCCCGGCAATCCAGGCGTCGGCCCCGGCCAACAGCGGGCTGAACTCGTAGCCGCCGGCCCCGCCCGCCGCGGCGGCCGCGGAGGCGTTGACCGGCTGATGAAGCAACATGTCGCCCCCGAACGCCACGGTCACGGTCAATTCCTCCGGCACGTCCGGCGGCGCCGCAGGCGCCACCCACGGCAGTCGTGTGACGGACACGGTGGGAACATCGGGAGCCGACCCGGTGGGATCATTCAGGTCGTTTGGCAAGGTGGCCCAGGCGACGCCCAAGCTCAAGCCGCCGACAAGCGAGATGGCGAGGGCGCGCAGGCCACGCGAGAAGGGGCTCACAGATGACAATCTACCGTTAGCATGAAGGATGGTTCGCTCGTGGGTCGGTCGTCGGCCGAAAACGGTCCGTCTGAGTTTGCTGTTGGGACTCGCCGCCATTCTGCTGCTCGGCCTTGTCAACCTTCCGTCGGGACCAGCGAAGGCACAGAATGATGCCGAGGTTGTCGTGGCTGAGGGCACGCTTTCGATTGTCCTGTTGGGTGATTCGTACACGGCTGGGAACGGCACTGGGACTGAGTACTACGGCAAGCCGGAATACCATCGTTCCCACCTGAATTGGGGCGAGACGGATGCGCGGTGGCTAGTTGGGCAGTACAGGGTGCATGCCCGCCTGTGGAACCTGGCTCGCTCGGGCGATACCACTGAGGGCGTGCTCGAAGGAAGAGTGGACAAGAGTTGGGAAGCTCAGCTAGATGAAAACCCCACTGCGATCGCGAATGCCGATCTGATCATGCTCACGATTGGCGGCAACGACATACATTTCAGCGGTGTCGTGTCTTCTTGTTTTGCCGCCTTTGTGCGAGACGGACTGGCCTGCGAAAGCGCCATCAACGAAGCCTCGGCTCTCCTTGATGAGGTAATGAATGCTACCCGGCAGATTTTCGCCGATCTTGAGGCAATGGTGGACACAACCGTACTGAGGTGGTGTTGGTGGGTTACCCCTTCTTGAGTATGGATACACCGGATTACAACCTCGTGTGGCAGCGAGATCCGACGACCTATTATCAAGAAAGCATGGCTACCTATGATGCCGCCGCCGGAATACGCGCCGCTGGCGCAGCTGCAAATGCCAAGCAGGAAGCCTTGGTAGCCGAATGGAATCAGAGCCACGAATTGCAGGTGCGCTACGTCAAGGTGTCGGACGCTTTCAGCGGCCACGAGCCTGACCCTTCGACCGACGCCAAGAATGAGTACCGCTGGGTTAACGAATTCTTCGAAACGGGAGGCGTTCAACGAAATGATCAGCCAACCGAGAGCAGACTGGCGTTTGACAGCCTCGAGTTCTATCACCCGAACATCACGGGCCATGAGATGATTGCGCGGCGGGTTGAGGCGAGCATCGGCGTGCCGCGGGGGGCGACGGGTGGTATTTGGGGACGCGACCCAATTGATGTCGCTTTTGTCATTGATCTTGGTTATACAGCGCCGGAAGACGGCCTCGATGAGATGAAGGATAGGATCGAGGCGATCACGGCGATGGTGAAAGCAAGGTCGCCTGGGGCAAGATTCGCTGTCGTGCAGTTCCAAGGTTTTGATCACAGCGATTTCGACTGGGGCCGCCCACCGGCCGAGTCTTGGGTCGCGCGGGGGTTCACCTATTCGGCAGACGAGGCCAGCGAAGCGGTTAAGAACCTGGATCCGTTCGGCTTGAGCAGGATTTATTGGGAGCCCTCAATGCACACTGGCGTAATGACGGCGCTAGATCTGGACTGGCGCCCGGGCGTGCGCAAAGCCGTGCTCCTGATGAGTGCCCAGCCGATGGTTGCAACTGAGGCCTTCACCGATTACCAGAGTGAGTCGATTCGCCGCAGGTCCCTGGAAGTCGACCCGGTCGAGATCTACGGAATTGACTTTGGGCAATTGAATTCTCCGGTCATGGCAGAAGTGGCTGAGGCCACGAACGGAGAGATATTCGCGGCTGGCGCCGGAATGGTTGAAGAGGCTGTCGACCGCGCGATAGCGTCCGCACTGGCCAGTCCGGTGGCGTGGATTCAAGGACCGTATGTGGTCAAGGTTGGTGCTTCGCTGCGGTTGGATGCCGGGGGCTCATACTCTCCTTACGGCGGGATTGCCTCCTACGAGTGGGATTTTGACGGTGACGGCATTTGGGACCAGACAACGACCGACTGGTGGGTGGAGCATGAGTTTGAGGAGTTGTTTGACGGCGTGGTTGGCTTGCGGGTGACCGACGCCGCTGGTTCTCAGGCGATCGGTTCCACCCCCGTGTTGGTAAGCGAAGACGGCGATTCCGCCCCCAACGAAGCGGACAACTGTCCGAGGACCTTCAACTGGTCTCAAACCGACAGCGATCGGGACGGCGTTGGGGATGAATGCGATGACACGCCCGGTGTTCTGATCGACGATGCCGACCACGTCACTGTCATGACCAAGGGCCAAATCGACTCGCTGCCGTCGCAGGAACCAGAGTCGCATGCGAGCGCGAGCCAGGAACCCGGCCCTGGGTCGGGCGACGGCAGCGAGCCAGGCCCATCAGATGCCCCTCAGACGGATCCAAGCCGGAACCCCCTTGACGAGACCGCCTCGGACGCGGGCCCGCCTTCGGATCCGGTCGACGGCCCAGGCCCAGACCAGTCGAGTGTTCCAGACATGGGTCGGCCACAGCAACCGGGCGTCGGCGAGGCGAACGGGCAGGAGGGCAACCCCGAAACCGCCACACCCAGTCCGTCTGCCGAGGCCGCGCCATTGTGTTCGGCTACTCCAACCTTGGGTCGGTCTGCGGCGCCCGGTGGCGGAACCGGATCCGGTTGGTCGTCAGCAGACGCTAAGGACGCCCGTGCGGGTGAGGGGGCGCACAGTGCCTTGCCGGATCCGGCTGCTCCTCACGCGGTTGGTTCTGGGCGAGGAGAGACGAATTTGGGCGACGGGGGACTGCCGGTGACCGGGGTGGCTGGAGGGGCTGGCCTGCGCAGGGCGTCGGTGGCGCTGATGCTGGCGGGTTTGCTCCTGACCGGCGGGACGCGGTTCTTCTCGTGGCGGCGGAGCAGGTGCCAATGAGCGCGGGCGCTCCTCCGGGCCATTCTCGGGCAGCCGACCGCCCAGCGGGCTGCGGTCAAGCTGGGCGGTTGGTCAAGCGCGGTGGCCCGCGGGCGCGGCGGCGCGCCATGGCGGTGTTTGGTGTGGTGGTCATGGTGGGCGGCCTCTTGTCGGTCGGTGTTTGGCGATGGGGTAAGAACTTGTGCCTTTGGAGTCCGGATGTGCCGTTTGAGGCCTTGCTGGACGATCCGCTGGCCTCCAGGGAGCTACTTGACCTGGAACTGGTGTCATCAAGTGAGCAGCGGGGCTACGGAATGCACAATCTGGGTATTGAGCGCGTGTGTATGTCGACTGTGCGGAGGCTGTTCGAGCCGGGGCCGGACGGCCCTGAGGCGACGGCCCGCCAGATTGTTCGTTTCGCCCAAGACAACGGCTGGGAGGTCCAAAACGATCGTCGTCCCGACGGCGAGGGCGTACATGTGAGCATGTCGAAACCATGGGGTGCCCGAGGATATGAGATTCGGGCCGCTGTTTTCGCGAGCGAATCGGGCGACGGTGATGAGAGAATCTTGGTGGACGTCATCTGGTGACCGGAACAGCTCCGCCTTCGAGCGTGTTTTCGATCACGTCGGGGCCCAGCAGGATGACACGCGCAGGCGGGCTGCCGGGCTCATGGACGTCTAATCTAGCGCCCGCGGGTCCTATTCCCCGAACCAGCGCTGGACGTGCTCAGCGATGGACGTCTCAAAAGCGTCCTCGTCGTGGTGCTGTTTCAACCAGTCGACCAGGGAGCCGCCCGCCGCCTGGTCCAACTCGGCGCGGCAAGCGGCCGTGTCGGTGACGGCGCGCAGCAGCATCGACTCGGCCTGGGCCAAGTTGCGGTAGAAGAAGGGATAGCTGTCCGGCACCAGCGCGCGGGCCCAGTCCTTGTCGGGGAACACGCCGACGGCGCCCGCGAGGAGCGCCTCAATGTATTCCAGCCCGTAGGTTTCCTCGCGGGCCGTGGCCAGGAACGCGGTGGTGGAGGCGAGCGCCTCCCAGTACTGGTGCCGGGAAGGGGTGAGCGGGCCGACCCAGGCCCATTTGTTGCGGGACAGGTTCATCGCCATGGGGGAGACCAGGTGCGGCTCGGTTAGGCGCGCCTCGACCCGGATCGGGGCGCGCTTCGCCACCTTGGAGACCACCTCGATGAACTGTTGCGGCTGCTTGCGTTCCGACATGTAGATGGCCGGGTAGAGGACAACCGGGCGTTCGGGCTCGTGGCGGGGCTGGAGGTGTTCCAACCGAATGCCCAGGTTGACCCAGGAGATCCGGGCCCGTTCCGCCAGCGGCTGGATGGTCCAGCGCCGGACGTACTCGTGGATCGCTTTGGCGGTCCGCTCCGAGTTGGCGAAGGTGGGGAACAGCGCGCAGGACAACGACAGGGACGCCAACTCCACCGTCGAGTCGTAGCGCGCCCAGTTCCACCACATGAAGTTCATCAGCTTGGGCCGCTCGGTGTTGGCTTTGAGGGTCATCCACGCGTCCGCCGAGTCGATCACGTCCATGTTGATCACCACGGTGTCCTCCGCGTCCACCATGGCCAGCGGCAGCACGTCGAAATCGGGGTAACGGTGGACCTGGGGGGCGATCAGTTCCGCGCCCGGGAAGACGCGAAGCAAGCGGCGGACCAAGGTGGCGCCGGCGTCGTGGCCGGCCACCGTGCCATCCGACTCGATCACGAGCCCGGCGTATTTGACGGCGATCTTCATGTTTGCTTGCACCTCTTGTCGGCTGGTCTTTGGCTGGTCCTCGGCTGGCGTCCGGCTCGCCAACTGGCCAACCGCGCCAGCGCCAGGCTACCCGCCTGACCATCGCAGTCTTTGGGCCAAAGGCCGCGCGCCCGCTCTGCGGCGACCGCGACATGGGACCGTCGCGACGTGTGATCAGGCCGCGAGAATCGTTTCCTGGTGGTTCATGAAGATGGCGAGGGCCGCCCCGATCAGCGCGATGACGCCCGCTGAAACGCACCAGGTGAGCCCGCGTTCGCGCCCTAGGTGGATGCGCCAGGCCGACCAGGCGGCCAGGACCATGGCGCATCCATCCATGGGTACCCCGATGAACAGCCCCACCCAGGGGAAAAGGGATAGGGCCAAACCAATCACCGACACCGCCAGAGACGCCAAGCCGACGGTGCTGACAGGCAGCGCGCCGGTAGCGTAATCGGGGATCCGGTAGGTGTCGAGTGGTTTCAGTTCGCGCCGGAATAGGTCCTCAGGTTGTGGCCGCCCCGGTTCCTCCTGCGGGTAACGGACTGAGCTCATGCAGCCCAAGCTACGTCGAAAATGTGATGTGGGTCACATTTGACTGTCCGTTGTTCACCAGATGAACGCTCCCCGGCCCGGCGCAGGCGGTGACGCCGACGCACGATGCCGTCCGCGCCGCCCCTGCCCGCCCTGGCCCGGGCGGTTGCTCAGTTGGGTTGGTTCGGGAGGAACGTGGGCACCTGCGGTTGGACCGGATTGGGCGGTGTGGCCTGGGGTTGGCCCGTGTAGAAGGGAGCGGCTTGCGGCTGCCCCTGATAAGGCGGCACCTGTGTCGGCTGCCCCGGATAGGGAGCCGCCGCCTGCGCCTGTCCTGGGAAAAGCCCCCCGGCCTGCGGCTGGCCGGTGAAGATCGGTGTGACCTGTGGCTGGCCTGGGAAGACGGCAGCGGCCGGCGGCTGGCCCGGGAAGATGGGAGCAGCTGGCGGCTGGCACGGGAAGACGGGTGTGGCCTGCGGCTGGCCCGGGAAAGACGGCGTGGTTTGTGCCTGACCTGGGAAGACGGGTGTGGCCTGCGGCTGGCTTGTGAAAGACGGCGCGGTCTGGGGCTGTCCCGGGAAAACCGGTGTGGCCTGCGGCTGGCCCGGATAGAGCGGCTGGAATTGCTGCGAGGAAGGAGCGAGCGGCGGCGGTTCCTCCACCAGGTTCGGGTTGAGCGGCGGCGGCGCCGGCCGCGACAAGGCCGCTGCGCCCTGCCAACTTGAGCCGACTCCGGCGGCCCACTGATCGGTCATGCCCGGCGCGGACGTCGGAGCCGGCCTCGGCCTGGCCGCCGCCTGCTTGGCCCCGGAGGCGGCGGCGAAGTAGCGGGGCAACCCGACCAAGAACCACAGTGCGCCCAACGCCATGGGATACCAGAAGACTTGGTACGTGCCGCCCGGCTCGACCTTCCAATACTGAACGGCTGTAACAGCTGCTCCCGCAACAAAAAACGCGCCAGCGGCGAGCAAGTTCTTCCGCGCCGCCACCACCGCGGTGGTTTGCGCGGGCGAATGGCTGCTCTTGATCCAAATGAAGATCGCGACGAGGAGGCACAGGACAGCCAGCGCGAGCAAACCGGTCCAAAGGAACCACCTGCGGTCCCCGGTCTTAATGGGGTGCGCTTTGACATATTCGTCAAAGTCGACTGCGGCCTTATCCATTCGGTCGCCGGCGGTCTCGACCTGATTGGCTGCGGCCACCAAAGCCGGATCGCCGGGCTGGGCGGCGATGGCGGCGCCGGCGGCGGCGCCCAAGGCGGACCAAGCGTCGGCCAACTCGTCCAACGCCATGGCAAGTTCGGTGATGCGCACGCCGAAGCCAACGTCCCCTGCGCCGTCGGCCAGGCGCTCCAAGTCGGCGGCGTAGCCGCGCACTTCTTCCGCCGTGGCTTCGATCTTGGCCGCGAGTTCGGGGCCCGTCAGGGTGTTGGGGTCCGCCTGGGCGTAGACCTCGAAGGCCTTCGACGCCTTTTCGACGGTGTCGATCACATCGTCAGCGGTGTTGGCGAAAGCCGGGCGGGCGGGGACCAGGACCCCCAAGGCGACGAACATGGCCAGGCAAGAAAACAAGAGGACTAGACGACGCATGATGACGACCTCCCTGGGGTATAGATGATCTGAGAGGAGCACGACACAACGAACGCAGACTACCGCAAAGTGCTTGCTCTGCGGGTTCTATGTCATTTCCGTTTGCCGCCTCAAGGCCTGCCGCCTGCCCGGCTCGGCCAATCGCCGGACCGGCGAAGGCTCGGGTCAGGGGACCGTGTCCGGCGGGTAGGTCTCGTAGACGAAGTCGATGTCTTTGTCGCCCCGGCCGGACAGGTTGACCAGGATCGACTGGTAGGGCTTCGACTTGGCCAATTCGACGGCGTAGGCCACGGCGTGAGCCGATTCGAGCGCCGGGATGATGCCCTCCAGCCGCGACAGCTGGTAGAAAGCGGCAATCGCGGCATCGTCAGTGGCGCCCACCGCGTGCGTGCGGCCCAGGGTCTTGTTCAGGAAGGCGTGCTCGGGGCCAACTGACGGGTAGTCCAAACCGGAGGCGACCGAATGCACGGCCGCCGGAGTGCCGTCCGGGTTTTCCAACAACACCGAGCGGAAGCCGTGCAGGTCGCCATCGTGCCCGTAGGTCAACGACGCGGCGTGCTGGCCCAGCGCCTTGCCGACCCCCAGCGGCTCGACCCCCCAAAGCTCGGTCGGGTCGTCGATGAAGGCGCTGAAAATACCCATCGCGTTGGAGCCGCCGCCCACGCAGGCCACCACGTGGTCCGGCAGCCAGCCGGTCATGGCCTGGAACTGCTCGCGGGCCTCGATCCCTACCACGGCCTGGAAGTCCCGCACCATCATGGGGAACGGGTGCGGGCCGACCACCGAGCCGATGCAGTAAATGGTGTTGACCGGGTCCTCCAGGTACGCGCCGAAGGCGCTGTCGACCGCTTCCTTGAGGGTGCGCTGGCCAGCGGAGACCGGCACCACCTTCGCGCCCAGGATCTTCATCCGGACCACATTGGGGTGCTCTTTGGCGATGTCGACCTCGCCCATGTGGATCTCGCACTCCAGGCCGAAGTACGCGGCGGCGGTGGCCAGGGCCACGCCGTGCTGGCCCGCCCCGGTTTCCGCGATCAGCTTCTTCTTGCCCAGGTAGGAGGCCAGCAGCGCCTCGCCCATGCAGTGGTTGAGCTTGTGGGCCCCGGTGTGGTTGAGGTCCTCGCGCTTCAAGTAGATGCGGCCGCCGCCCACCGCCTCGGTCAGCCGCTTGGCGTAGTAGACCGGGGTGGGGCGCCCTTGGAAGTGCTCGCGGATGTCGCGGAGCTTCATGATGAAGTCGTGGCTGTTGCCGATGGTCTGGTACGCCTCGTGGATCGACTCCATTTCGCGGGCCAGCGCCGGGGGCACCTCCGCGCCGCCGTACGGGCCGAAGAATCCCTTCGCGTCGGGGTGTTCGCGCAGGTAGGGCTTGGATTGCATGGGTCAGTGCCTTTCGGGTTCGTTGTCTTCGCCGTCGTCCTCGGCAGCGAATCGGCCTGAGGCCCGCTCGGCCGACCGCCCGGCCGCCGAATCGGGGGCGACCGCCTCGAAGTCGCGGTCGAGCAGTTGCTCGTTGATCTGGAGTTGGCGGCGTTTGACGTGGGCCACGTCGTCCAGCGCCACGTCCGATTGCTGGGCGGCCGTTTGCACGTGCAGCGTGCCCGCCCCGAGCAGCCGCTCGATGAAGGTCTGCTGGTAGGAGACCGCGTGCACCCGATCCATCGGGATGTCGCGGCCCTCCCGCTTGAAGACGCCCTCCCGGGAGATCAGGCGGTAGTTGGTCAGCGTGTCGGTGCGGCACGCCCAGCGGACAATCGGCGCGATGGTCCAAATCACCACCGCCGCCGCCGCCAGGGCCGCCACCGCCCAGCGGGCCCAGTTCCAGCTGTTCGCCTCCGGGATCACCTTCAACCAGAAGACCAGCCAGCAAGTCACCGCGACGATCAACACCAGCACCGGCGCGACCAGTACTTTCCAGTGGGCGCGGGCGTGGAAGATGACGTATTCGCCGGCGGCCAGTTCAGACGGATTGAATCCCATGGCCATAAGTCTGGCCGAGTACGGGACAATAGGCCAATGCGCCAGCGCACCGTCACGCTCTTGGGGTCGACCGGTTCGATCGGCCGCCAGGCCGTCGACGTCATCTCGCGCCACCCCGACCGTTTCCGGGTCCGGGTTTTGGCGGCCGGCGGGTCGCGCCCGGACGCCTTCGCCCGGCAAGTCGCGGCGCTCCGTCCCGCGCTTGTCGCTTTGCCAGCCGACGATGCCGTCGCCGCGGTCGAGGCCGAACTGGCCGCCTTGGGGGAGGGCTGGCCAGGCGGCTGTGAAATCGTGGCCGGACCGGTGGGAACCTCCATAATCGCCGGCAGCGGCACCGACGTGGTGCTGAACGGGATCACCGGCGCGGCCGGGCTGGAGCCAACGCTGGCGGCCCTGCGCGCGGGGTCCACGTTGGCGCTGGCGAACAAAGAGTCGCTGGTCATTGGCGGGGCGCTGGTCAAGAGCGCGGTCCAACGCGAGGGACAGATTGTGCCCGTCGACTCGGAGCATTCGGCGATCGCCCAATGCCTGAGGTCGGGGCGGGCCGGCGAGGTCGAGCGGCTCATCCTGACCGCTTCCGGGGGCCCGTTCCGGGGGCGCGGGCGGGCCGAACTGGCCGGGGTCACCCCGGCCCAGGCCCTTGACCATCCGACTTGGAAGATGGGGCCGGTGGTGACCATAAACTCCTCCACCCTGGTCAACAAGGCGCTCGAGCTGATCGAGGCGCACCTGTTGTTTGACGTGCCGCCGGACCGGATCGACGTGGTGGTGCACCCGCAGTCGATCATCCACTCGATGGTTCAATTCCGGGACGGCGCGATCATTGCGCAGGCCTCCCCGCCGGACATGCGCCTGCCGATCGCTTTGGCGTTGGCCTGGCCCGACCGCTTGGGAGACGTCATCAGCCCGGTCGATTTCGCGGGACAGTCGGCCTGGACCTTCGAACCGGTCGACAACCAGACCTTCCCGGCGCTGGACCTGGCGCGGCGGGCGCTGGCCGAATCGCCCCTGCATCCGGCTGTGCTCAACGGGGCCAACGAGGTTGCCGTCCAAGCCTTCCTGGCCGGCCGGATCGGCTACTTGGGGATCGTGGAGACGGTCGCCGAAGTGGTCGGCCGGTTCGTTTCCACACTGCCCCCAGGAAGGACCCCTACGCTAGACCAGGTGATTTGGGCCGACGGCTGGGCGCGCCAGGCGGCGTCCGCGCTAGTGGAGGGAACTGAAGCATGGCAGTAGCGACATTTGTGCTCGGGCTGGTCGTGTTCGTCGTGATCCTGATCGTGTCGGTCGCCTGGCACGAATTGGGGCACCTCATCCCGGCCAAGCTGTTCAAGGTGCCCGTTTCGCAGTACATGGTCGGTTTCGGCCCGACCGCCTGGTCAAAGCGCGTCGGAGAGACCGAATACGGCATCAAATGGATCCTGCTGGGCGGGTACATCCGGATGATCGGCATGTATTCCCCCAAGCGCTCGCCGCGTGCGGCCAAGACCGGTTGGCGGGCCAACTTGGCAGACGCGGCGCGGGAGGCCACCCGCGAGGAGTTGGCGGAAGCCACCCAGGAAATGGGGACGGTACCTGTTTCCGGCGAGCCGGAAACAGGTACCGTCCCCATTTCCGCTGGCGCCTCGGCGGCGGAACAGGGTGCTGGGACGGTGCGCACGGCATCGGGCAAAGGCGGTGTCGCCGCCGCGAGCGTGGCGGCGCGGGCCTACTACAACCAGTCGGCGCCCCGGAAACTGGTGATCATGCTGGGCGGCCCCACCATGAACCTGATCTTGGCGCTGTTCCTGGCGGTGCTGGCGCTCTCGGCCGTGGGTGTTTACCAGTATTCGACGGTGATCTCAAGCGTCACGCCATGCGTGACGGCGGACGGGACGGCGCCGGAGGAGTGCGGGCCGGACACTCTGACCACGCCGGCTCGGGCGGCGGGGCTGGAACCGGGCGACAAGATTGTGGGCTGGGACGGCCACCCGGTGCGGGACTGGGACGAGTTCCTGGGACTGGTGTCCACGGCGCCGGCCGAACCCACCGCGATCACCGTGGAGCGCGACGGCAGCCTGCTGGCGCTGACGATCACGCCATTGCGGGTGGGCGAGGGCACGGGCGCGGCCCGGTCGCTGGTCGGCGTCACCGCCGGTTCCCTGGAACTCGCCAAGAGGCCGGTCGCGGAGGTGCCCGGCGTGCTCTGGAACCAGATCGTGGCCTCCGTCAAGCTCTACGCCAACTTGCCGGTGTCCGTCTGGAACGTCGCGGTCGACCTGATTCAGGGCAACGAGCGGGACCCGAATTCGCCCACGTCGATCGTGGGGATCGCGCGGGTCTCCGGGGAGGTCGGGTCCATTCAGACGGACGACCCGTCGATCGACGAGAACCGGGTGCGCTGGGGCACCTGGCTGCAACTCGGCGCCTCTATCAACATCGCGTTGTGGCTGTTCAACTTGCTGCCGCTGCTGCCCCTGGATGGCGGCCACGTGGTCAACGCCCTCTACGAGGGCGGGCGGCGGACCTGGGCCAAGCTGCGGCGGCAACCCCTTCCCGGCCCGGCGGACTCAGCCCGCCTGATGCCGCTTACCTATGTGGTGGTGGGCCTGCTGATCCTCATGACCGTGATCCTGGTGGTGGCCGACGTGATGATGCCCTACCGCTACTGAGCTGCCGAACCCCGGCGGGCCGGCCTGGCATACTGTCATGGTGCCGGTTTCGCTGGGAATGCCTGAAGCCCCGCAGCGCCTCGCTCCGCGCCGCCCTTCGCGCCGCATCCGGGTTGGGAGCGTGCCGGTAGGGGGAGACGCCCCGATTTCAGTCCAATCGATGACCACCACTTTGACGGCGGACGCGGACGCGACACTGCGGCAGATCGCCGAGTTGACAGCCGCCGGGTGCGACATTGTCCGCGTGGCGGTGCCCTCCCAGGACGACGCGGACGCGCTGGGGATGATCGCGCGGCGCTCCACCATCCCCGTGATCGCCGACATTCACTTCCAGCCCAAATACGTTTTCGCGGCGATCGACGCCGGTTGCGCGGCGGTGCGGGTCAACCCCGGCAACATTCGGAGGTTTGACGACCAGGTCGGCGCGATCGCGCGGGCCGCGGCAGGCGCTGGCGTGTCGCTGCGGATCGGCGTCAACGCGGGCTCCCTGGAACCGTCCTTGCTGCAAAAACACGGCAAGGCAACGCCGGAGGCGCTGGTCGAGTCGGCGGTCTGGGAGGCCTCCCTGTTCGAAGAGGTCGGCTTCCACGACTTCAAGATCTCGGTCAAGCACCACGACCCGGTGGTGATGATCCAGGCCTACCGGCTGCTCGCCGAACGCGGCGACTGGCCCCTGCATTTGGGCGTGACCGAGGCGGGCCCCGCCTTCCAGGGCACGGTCAAGTCGGTGGCGGCCTTCGGCGCGCTGCTGGGCGCCGGAATTGGCGACACGATCCGAGTCTCCCTGTCCGCCCCGCCCGTCGAGGAAGTGAAAGTTGGGACGCTGTTGCTGCAGGCTCTGGGCCTGCGTAAACGCCAGTTGGACATTGTCTCTTGCCCGTCCTGCGGGCGGGCCCAGGTCGACGTGGTGACTTTGGCGGAACAGGTCACTGAAGGCTTGAAGGACGTTAAAGTGCCACTGCGGGTGGCGGTGATGGGGTGCGTGGTCAACGGCCCCGGCGAAGCCCGCGAAGCCGACCTGGGTGTGGCCTCCGGCAATGGCAAGGGCCAGATTTTCATCAAGGGGCAGGTGGTCCAGACTGTGCCCGAAGCTGAGATTGTCGACGTTCTCCTCAGCCGCGCCCGCGCCATGGCCGCCGAGGCCGGGGACCAGTCCGGCGCTGGTGGCGGAGTCCAGGTGGTCGTCGCCGGGGCGTAGGCACCACCGGCCGGCCCAATCGTCTTGGCGGCGGAGCGTAACGGCCCCGCAGCGCCCTGCGCTGGCGTGGGCCTTTAGTATGGCCGTGATGGCAGACACGCGGTTGCTCCGGCTGGGATCCTCCCGGCGCAGCCGTCCGCGCCTGTTGAGCCGCCCGGAGTACCCCGCCGCTTTGGCGTTCTGCCAAGCGCGCGGCGCCGACGGCGTGATGGTGGGGCACCGCTTGGCCGGGTCCATGTCCGTGTCCGCGAACGCCGGCGAGGTCTGGGCGCTGGAGCATCAGGGGTCCAGGCGGCCCGGACAGGCGCTGCGGCCCGAGCATTTGCGCGCCCTCGTGTGGGCGGTCGGCAGCTTGATGCCAGTCGGCGCGGATCCCGCGTCCGCCGCCACGTTCGTGCCCATGGTCCGCGACCGGGGCAACCGCTACACCTCAATGGTGGGCGATGCCGCCGTGATCGCCACGTTCTGGGACCAGTTGTCGCTGAGCTGGCCGCCAGCGCGCGCCTACCGCCGGGCCCAGCCGCTGATGGCGATTGGCGGGCCAGCCCAAGGCGCCCCGGACCCGTTGGTCAGGCCCGCCACTCCGGAAATGCTCGACGTGATCGTCCCCGCATGCCGCGCCATGTTCACCGAGGAACTTGGCTTCCCCCCGCCGGGCCCGGAGGGTGCCTACCGGGCGCACGTGGCCAGCCAGCTGTCGCGCGGCGCGCTGCTGGCACGGGTCGACGAAGCCTCCGGCGAGGTCTTGTTCAAAGCCGAACTCGGCGCCGAATGCGGCCGCTGGGTGCAGGTCCAAGGCGTGTGGACCAACCCCGCCTACCGGGGCCGGGGCATCGCCAAGGCCGCAATGGCCGCAGTGGTCGAGCACGCCCGCGCGCGTGGCCGCGACCGCGTTTGCCTTTACGTCAACGACTACAACGCCCCGGCCCTGGCGGTCTACCGGGCGGTCGGCTTCCGCCAAGTCGGCACCTGGGCCACAGTGCTCCTCTGAGCCAACCGCAGGCCGGGCCGGGGACTTGGCGGAACGGCATCGGTCAACTGCTGTCGCAATGCCGGGTGGGAGGCGTTATTCGTGACGGAGGGTGACTGCTTCGGTGCTTGGGGTCGCCAGCACGGCGGCCACCGCCAGGACCGCGGCTATGGCGATCGGCAGCACGGCGATCGGCGCGAAGCGGGCGAACAGGTAGGGGAGGGCCAGGTTGTCGTAATGCTCGTAGGCCACGGCCAGGATGATGGCGAGACCTGCGGCCACCAGCGGCGCGGGAAGGACGGCGAGCGCTATTTCGGCGCCGCGGGTGCGGGCGAGGGTTCCTCTGGCCATCCCCGCCACC
Source organism: Bifidobacteriaceae bacterium (assembly GCA_031281585.1). Classification (NCBI taxonomy): domain Bacteria; kingdom Bacillati; phylum Actinomycetota; class Actinomycetes; order Bifidobacteriales; family Bifidobacteriaceae; species Bifidobacteriaceae bacterium. The sequence continues at coordinate 27,754 of JAITFE010000017.1, forward strand.
ACCAGCGCGTGGTCGGCGTGGCGTCGCTCCTCCTGAAGGGCGACCACGCCAACGCCCAGCGCGGCTGTCACGTTGACCAGCCCGATTGTCAAGGCGATCAGAACCAGGGCGCTCATGGCAGAGAAGGAAAACGCGCCCATCGGGTAGGAGCCGAAATCGACCCAAGGCAAGTCCCCGGCCGGGTCGGTGACTGATGCGGCGGCCACCGCGAAAGCGTCAGGCTGGCTAAGCACGAACGGGTGTGAGTCTCTTTTGTGTTGCTTTGGCGTTTGGGCTTGTCCGCGGCGTAGTCTGGGATAGAACATATCCCAGAGTGTGGAGGGGAGCCCATGACGCGCTTCGAGGACCAGACAAC
>JAITFE010000018.1 GCA_031281585.1 Bifidobacteriaceae bacterium
AGTCGATCCCGCTTTCCGCGACGCAGGGTGGTGTGGACTGGAAGCTGACGGACATGTCGGGTCCGGGCGAGTTCGCTCTGTATGAGACGGGCTCGTTCGGGGAGCCGAGTGTGCTGTTCGCCACCCGCGACGGAATCACCGGCGCGGACGAGTTCACTATCCCGAAGAACACGCACGCGCACGGGTCGTGGGCGTTCTCCGAGCAGGGTGTGTACTGCCTGGGGTTCACCCGGTCGGCGGTGTTGGCCGACGGCGGGGCGGTGTCGGATGAGTTCACGTTGGCGGTCGCGGTGGGCGAGGCTGACGTGATGGGCGTCGACCCGGCCAATTGCGTGCCGGCGGGGGTCGCCACGGTTCCGGCGGCGCCCGCTGCACCGACCGCCGCCGTGGACGGGTCGTCGGTGGCGGTGTCCTGGGCGGCGCCGGATGACGGCGGTTCCGCGATCACCGGTTACACGGTGCGTTTGCTGGGCGGGGATGAGTCGTTGACCCAAGACGTGGCCGCGGACGCGACGTCGGTTGTGTTCACGGACGTGCCCGCCGGTTCTTGGACGGCGACGGTGGTGGCCGCGAACGCGGTTGGCTCTTCGGAGCCGTCGCCGGCGTCGAACGCGGTCGCGGTCGCCTCGACCCCAGACCCCGGCCCTGAGCCGACCGTCCCGGCGGCCCCGGCGGCGCCGACCGCGGCTGTTGACGGGGACGTGGTGACGGTCGGTTGGGTCGCTCCGGACGATGGGGGTTCCCCGTTGACCGGGTTCACCGTGAGCCTTCTGGGCGGAGACAACCCGCTGGTGCGGGATGTGGGCGGAGACGCCACCTCGGCGGTGTTCGCCGGTGTTGAGCCGGGCACCTACCGTGCCACGGTGATCGCTGTCAACGCCGTCGGCGCGTCGGCGGCCTCCCCCGAATCGGCGCCGGTGACAATCGAACCCGCCGCCTCGGAACCCGACCCAGGCGAACCAGACCCTGGCGACCCTGATCCCGGTGAGCCCGGTCCCGGCGCTCCTGATCCCGGCGAGCCTGGTCCCGGCGCCCCTGATCCAAGTGACCCCGACCCCGGTGAGCCCCACCCGGACCCGGAGGTGGCTCCGGTGCCGGAGGGTGAGTTGACTGGGGCGTCGCGCGGCGGGGTGGACGTGCCCGACGCGGCCACGCCTGGCGCCCAGATCGTGGTGGCGGTGCCGGGACACGCCGGCCAGCAGGTGCGGGTGTGGCTGCATTCGACCCCGGTGCTGTTGGGTACGGTCACGTTGGACGCGGACGGCCGGGTGGTGGTGACCATCCCGGCTGGCACGCCGGCAGGCGACCACCGGATCGTGGTGCAGGCTCTGGACGGCTCCCTGATCGGATGGGACGGCATCGTGATCCGGGCGGCCTCCCGGCCGGCCAAGCCGCAGCCGGACGATGAGGCGCTTCCCGTCACGGGCGCGGACATCGGCTGGCCCCTGATCGGGGCGGCCGGGCTGCTGCTGCTCGGAGCATTCGCGCGGATCAGGGCGCGCGAACGCCGCACCCGCCCGGCGAACACCTGACGGACCGCGTCCGTCAGGCCTCCGAGGCCCCCGTCACGGTGGTCGGTCGACCGGCGAGTCCGGGGGCGCTCCGGCTGAGTCACGCGGCAGTAAACGCCAACTCTGAGTAGATTGGCACGGCATCGACACACGTGAATCGACGCGAGTGCGTTTGCGATACCTCGGCCGCGCCGTCACGGCGCGCAGCGCCCGGCGCGTCACTGGGACGCCGGGGCAGCCTACCCGGCGCTCACGAAGTCGGCGATGTTTCTCCTGATCAGCGCGTTCTGGCCGTAATCGCCGTTGACTCGGCCCAGGCAGAGCAGCATTTGAGGTTCGCCGTCCGCCGCGTTCAGGTCCAGCGCTTGCGCGGTTTCGACTGGTTCCACTTCGATCAGGGCGCTCATCGGATGGACTGCGACCTCCGCTTCCGCTGCGGTGAGCCAGAGCGACTGGAGGGCGCGACCGGTGGCCACCAGTCCTTCGGGAGTGGCGGGGGCGGCGATCAGAGCCCAGGCCCCGCAGCCTTCCGCCTGGGCGTCCGCCTGACGGATCGACTGGTCGGCGAAACGGTCGCCCTTTGCCGCGTCGCGGCTGGTGGTCAAGTAGTACATGACCTTGGTCAGGCCGGTGATCCCCAGCTGTTCGGCGGGCAGGCCGTCCCGGCGCGCGCGGGTCTCGGCGTTGGAAAGCCGGAGCCATTCGGCGAACTCCGCGCGTCCCGCCGGGTCGCCTGCTTGCACCCTGAAGGCGCGTTTGGTGCCTTCAGTCGCGTATCGGAAGTCCTCGCCGCCGGACGGGAGCCAGACCAAGGTCACGCCTCCCGGAACCGATCCGGCCAGCCCGGCTTGGTCCGCCTCCGTCAGAGGCTTGCCGTTCATCGGCCGCTTTTCCGTGTGGCGACGGGTGAACGGGGCGGTGGCGGCGGCATCGGCGGGGTGGGGAGTGCCGGTGTACGCGACGGTGACCGGGAGGTCGCCCCCGGCGAGCCCGACCGTCGCCTGAAAGCCGTGCGCCCGCAAGGCGCGGACCAGGTTCTCCACGAAGGCGCCCAGCGAGATGACGGCCTCGCGGGCGGCGGGGTCCGCGACGTCAAGTTGCCGGGCCGGATCCAAGTCGACCAGCAGTCGCTCCGCGTTCGCCCGAACGCGCCAGGCCTGAGCGTTGTGGGAGTTTGGGGCGAGCGAGGCGTAGTAGAGGGACTCGCGGACCTCGGGGGCAAGATCGAACGGCAAGGAGGTGTCCTTGTCCAGGCGCACCGGCCGGGCGGTCAGCCAACCTGCGGTCAACGCCACGACCAGCGCTCCGGCCAGTCCGGCCAGTGCCGCCAATTTCAGCTTGCGGGCCATTGGCGGGCCTCCTCGGTTTCCGGGCGGGACCGCCGGGCCGGTTTCGGGTCATTGGCCGCCGGGTCCGGCCGGGCGCCCAGGCCGTTCCAGATCAGGTCCATTCCGGCGGCGAGGAACTGATCCTGGCCCAGTCCGTAGCGGGACTCGACATACACCGATTTTGACGCCGCCATCTGCACCAGCGCTGAAATCGACGCCCACAACGCCATGCCTGTGACAGCCGCGTCCAACTCCGGGCGCAGGGTACCGTCCCGTTGCCCTCGCGCGATCAGCTCCGCCACTGCGGCCTCCAGCGTGTCGCCGGCCGCGATGATCCGAGCCAGCAGCGCCCGCCGTTCGTCTCCGGCGCGCCCGCCTGCGCCACGGGCGTCTAGCAGGTCGGCGTCTCCCGGCTCGAGCGAAAACGCGAGCGCGGCGCCCGCCCGGTAAGGCTCCGCGCGGTGCCTTTCGGCCAGCCAGCCCAGGATCTCGTCGCCGGTCTGCCGCGCCCCCTGCTCTTTGGCGGCCGCCGCGGCGGCGAACTCGGCGAACTGGTCGAACTCTTCCGCCACGATCGCCAGGCGAATGGCCTCTTTCGACGCGAACCTGGCATACAGCGTCCGCTTGGAGCAGGGTGCGGCGGCCGCGATCTGGTCCACGGTCACGGCGTCGAAGCCGTGGGCGGCGAACAGCGCGGCGGCGGCGTTGGTGATGCGGCGCTGCCGCAGCGCGTCGACTTCTGGGTCGCGGGTCACGTGGGCCTCCCTGGGTAGACTAACGGTCTACTAAGTAGACTAGCAGAGTACCTCGGATGCCGCTTGGTGCCCACCCTCCGAAGTGCGGTGGCGTCTTGCGGTGCCGTCTTGCGGTGGCGTCTTGCACGGCGGCGACTCACGGGACCAATATTGGTACGGTTATTTGATGGAAAGGCATCCAAAATGGCTGGGTTGGACATGCGAGCGGTCGGCAGAGTGCGTGCGGGCCGTCCTCGCGGTTCGAGAGGCATTTGCTCTTTGCGGAGTGGCGGACCGGCGGTGCCGCAGTGATTATGGCGTGGGTGACGGCGGCCCCGGAACCGATCGCCGCGCGCCTCATGATTGGGCTACTCCCGTCACACCCACTTTCGCCTGAAGAGGGTTGCGGAGGCTGCCTTGGGGCCGGTTTGAATTCGAATGCGCTGGTGGCTCAATTGCTTTGAATCGGCGCGGGAATTGTGGCCGACCACCAATACGGCTTTCGGAATCGCCGCCTGACCTGCGGCGTTATTCGTTGTGCGCCGACTTGGTAGCCGGCGGAGTTCTTGGGATCGGTCCGGTCGCCTTGGCGGCCGACTTCCCCGGTCAGCATGTCAAAGAGCGTCAATGGGGCGGCGAGAAGCGGCAGCACCGAGTCGCGCCAAGCGGCCCCAAAATAGGCCGCGAATTACTTGGAGAGTTGACAATACCTGCTAGGCTGCCCAGGTTGGACATTTACAATGGCCTGACCCGAACTCGCCCGAATGACCTGGTTAGCGGGCAGGCCGAGATCCATAGGAGGCAACTATGGCCAGGTTTCAGATACTTACTAGCATTCCACTCTGGCGGACGCCCAACGGCCGCCGGGGAGGTGTTCTGCTAGCCGGCGCGTTGTGTGGGATCGCCGCGTTGACTGTGGCGGGCGCGCTCGCTCCGGCGCGGGCGGGGCTCCCGCCAGATGACGTGGATCCGTCTCGCGGATGCACCATTGTGGGCACTAAAGCCGGGGACGTTTTGAAGGGCACCGACGGCGATGACGTTATCTGCGGCGGGGGCGGTGGAGACACCATCCACGCCGGGGCTGGGAACGATGTGATCTACGGCGACGGCGGAGGAGACACCATCCACGCCGGCCCCGGAAACGACGTGGTGTATGGCGGGGACGGCGGCGACACGATTTATGGCGAGGACGGGGACGACCGGGTGTTCGGCGGCGAGAGCGGCGACACGGTTTGGGGCGGTCCCGGGGATGACATGTTGGACGGCGAGGACGGCGCTGACACGCTGCGCGGCGGGAACGGCGAGGACCGGTTGGTAGGCGGCCCTGGCGCGGACACGGCATGGGGGGATGACGGCCAGGACCTGATCGTGGGCGGCGAAGGCGCCGACTCGGTGAAGGGAAACCAGGGCGACGACGTGTTGTTGGGCGGGGCCGGGGGCGACTCTCACTACGGCGACGCCGGGACGGACACGTGCGTCGGCAGCGGGGGCGTGAACGCGTTCTACCTGTGCGAGTTGAAGCGGACGGCCGCAGACTTCGGCGGCGTGGACGGGGACTTGGACGGGGACGGCGCCTCGGATGAGGACGAGGCCCGGGCAGGGACCAACCCGCTGGTCGCGGACCAGACTGGTTTGACCTACACGCTGAACGTGGCGGCCGGGTGCGAGCCGGGGCTGGCGTTGTCGGTGACGGCGCGCCAGGACGTTGTGACGGAAGGCGATGAGGCGTTGTTCGACGTGTTGGTGCGAAACGACCCGGCGGGTGCCTGCCTGGCTTCGGGCGGCACGCCCACCACGGTCGCGGGCGCGGTGACGGCGACGGCTAAGGAGGCCCAGGGGGGCGGCTTCGAGGGGATCACGGCGTGGCTGGAGGTTCCCGCAGGCGACGGCTCCGGCGCTTCCAAAGTGCTCCCGGCCAGTTCGGGTTTGACCACCACCGGCGCGACGGGCGCGGCCAGTTGCCCCGGTGGCAACGCCGAGGGCTGCGCGTCCGTCGGTGCGAAGGTCGGGTATGTGAATGTGGCCGGTGGACAGTCGCAAGAGATCGGCCCCGGCGAAACCGCGACGATCGGTTTCCGGTACTTCCCGACGCTCGCCGCCCAGGACCTCCAACTGTTGTCCGGTGGGGCCGAGGTCCGGTTGGCGGTGGCGGTCAGCGAGGCTTCGGGCGGCGTGGCGGTCATGAGGCTGCCTGTGTCCGTCGGGAGCGCGCAGCCGACTGGGATTGTGACGGTCGATGCCGAGTTGCCCGACGGCGCGACCGCGCAGATCTCCCTTCTGAGCGTGGGGGCCGGACAGCAGACCGAGTCCCTGGGCGCCTTCGCGTATCAGACGGGTCCGTCTGACGGGCACTCGATCACCGCCCATTTCACCGCGACCGCCCCGGATGTGGCTGACGCCGCGACCGCGGACGTTGTCGTGGTGGTCGAGTCCGACCGTTCGGGGCTCTCATCGCTTGAGTCTTCGATCTACCCGGAACGCGCCAACGTCGGGGTCGCGACCGAGTTCACGGTGTCCACGCGCCCGGCGGGGACCGTTGCCGCAGACCCGCAGATCGTTTGGGACTCCGGTAGCGCGGCCCTGACAGACGACGGCACGGGCGGCGACCTGCTGGCCGGCGACGGCGTGTTCACCGCCAAGTTCTCGTGGGCGCCCACAACGGCCGGGTTGAAGACGTTGACCGTCTCCGGGGTGGTGGCCGGCCAGGCCGCGTCCGATGCCGTCCAGGTCGCGGTTTACCCCGACGGGGTGCCCACGCAGCTATACACGGGCCCGCACGCGGGAATCATCAGCGACGCCGACGGGGGCGAGTACTACTCCGACATGCTGGACATCTCCACGGAGCCCGGCGTGGACTTCGCGCTGGTCGAGGCCGCTGCGGCCTCCGTCGGCGGGATAGTCGTCGGAGCGTTCCTGGGTGACCGTTGGCAGATCCAAATCCCGCCCGTCGCGTCCTGGGGCGAGTTGGAAGCCGTAGCGCAGACCCTGGCCGCGAATCCGATCGTCGTGCTGATCGAACCGGAAGGCCTGATTTACCCTGGCGAGGACACCATCCAGCCCAACGACCCGGTGTATACGAACCAGAGGTACCTCGACGATTTCGGCTTGGACGACGCGTGGGCGTTCAACACAGGACGCACCCAGCTCGTGGTGGCGGTGCTCGACACCGGTTTCGACGTTAACCACCCCGACCTCAACGGCAACATCATCCCCGGCAAGGACTACGGCTCGAAAGACAACAACGTGGCCCCGGATTCCGCCTGCCCCATAGATAGGGACCACGGCACGCACGTCGCCGGCATAATCGGCGCCGAGTCCAACAACGGGACCGGTGTGACCGGCGTCAACTGGAATGTCAAACTGCTGACCAACAAGATCACCGTTTGTTCACCTGTGCCTTCAGGTGAGATTAGGGCGCTGGGGCTAACGCCGTATCAAGCCGAGGCGATTGTCGCTTCTGTTGCCGCAGGCGCGCGGGTAATCAACATAAGCTTCTCAGGGTCTGAGAGAAGCTCGGCGGTTGCAGCAGCGCTTCACATAGCGAGCGATAAGAATGTCGTGGTTGTGGCGTCGGCCGGCAACAGTGGTACCAGCAGCCCCATGTATCCAGCGGCCTTCGCGCGAGCCGAAGTGTTCACCGGCTTTGGTGGAAGCGTTACGTACAACACGGATGTGCTGTCGGTCGGCTCGATGGACAGCCCAACGCAGAGATCTTCCTTTTCCAACTTCGGAGAATGGGTGCAGCTCTGGGCGCCGGGAAGAGACGTCCAGTCGACCGTCACCGGAGGCGGGTATCATACGATGTCCGGCACGTCAATGGCCGCTCCGTTCGTGAGCGGTCTGGCATCGCTCATTCTGTCGCATCCGGGCTATGCGACCCGGAACGCTTCTTACGTGCGCTCGCGTCTCCAGTCCACCAGTTCCGGCCATCCGGCGGGACAACTGGGCTGGGTCGTGGACGGTTACCAGGCGGTGAGCAACGCCAGTTTCGAAGCGGAGTTGGACACCGTGACCGCGCAGGGAACAGTCGACGTGGTTGACCGCCTTGGGCCCATCACCCCACGGTCCGGCTGGGGCAAGAAGATGCTGCAACTATCAACCGGTCCCGGCGCGGCCCAGACTAAGGCGCAAGCGTCTCTAGACTTGGCGCTCCCGGTCGCTGCCTTGAGCAAGGGCAATTTGCAGGTCGATCTTTGCTACAACTACGTCACCGAGGAATACCCGGAATGGGTCGGCTCTGAATACAACGACAAGATGCGCATCAGGGTGATCAGTCCCGGCGGCGGCGAGATCGGCCAGATTGACGAGTCGGTCAACGTCACCAACTGGACCAGCATCTCGGGTATCGACTTCCCCGGCGGCGACTCGACTGTGGGCGAGTCCGGCTGGAAGTGCGCCAGCATCGCCGTGCCGGCCGCCTCGCTTCAGCACGGCGATTCGGGCCCGTTCCCGGCGCTGAGAATAGTGGTGGAGGACTTAGGCGACGCCATTTACGACTCAGTGGTCCTTGTGGATAACATCACCGTGAGCTCGACGTGACACGCGCGAAGGCCTCCGGCGAAACGAAGCCAGCCCAATGACCATGCGCTCGTCGGGCGCGGTCGGAGTCAGCGTAGTGATGCTGAGTCTGGTGTGGGCCTGCGCGGCCTGCGGGACGGGGGCCGTTGAGCCGGGGAACGGCGCGTCGCAATCCGTGGGGCAAACGCCACCGGATTCAGCGGGGGACGACGGATCGGACTCTGCGGGGCAGGGGTCCCAAGACCCTGTTCTGGGTGAGGCGTTGAAGTTCGAGGAGCAGACTCCCCTCGCCGCGCTCGGCTGGACGATCGCTGGGCCCGCCGACCGGTGGGTTCTGGTGGCGGCTGATGACGCTGAGCTGTCCGAACTGCTCGCCCAGACCGCCGTGTGGGAGCATCCGGAGGCACCCCATGAACAGCAGGAGGTGCCGCCGGTCCCGGAGGGCCAAACCGCGCTGGTGTACTTCGTCGGCTACCGCCAGGACGGCGCTGTGCGAGACTCGACGGTCGGGGTGTACGAGTCCGATGGCGACTGGGTGGTGGCCGTCCGGCGGACCAGGGACGCGGGCCTGGGGACGCAGGCAATCATTTACGAGAGGCATCTGGTGTTCGTGGACGCGCCCCCGCCGAACTCGGTCCGGCTCCGTTTCGAGAGCGCCAGGGTGGAGCCGGCCGAAGTGACGTGGTGGTGAGATCTCGGCATTGTCTGGTTGGCTGGGGATTGGTCACCTCTGGGCTGGCCGATAGGCGATCGCCCGAGGCGAAAAAGAGAGGGTGGCGAGGGCTCCGGTTGTTGAACGGGTGAAAGGAGTGTGGGCCGGATGGCGAAGCGGTGGGCAGGCCGGTTCGCGGCCGGTTTGGTGCTGCTGGGTTTGGCGTGGGCTTGGGCTGGCTGCGGGGCGGTCGGGCCGGGGGACGGCGCGTCGGAGTCTGCGGGGCAGGGGTCACCAGACCCTGTTCTGGGTGAGGCGTTGAAGTTCGAGGAGCAGACGCCGCTTGACCCCAACGGTTGGGACGTCACGGGGCCCGCCGACCGGTGGGTTCTGGTGGCGGCCGACGACGCCGAACTGTCCGAACTGCTCGCCCAGACGGCTGTGCCGAACCGTCCGGGGGCTGAACCCGAACCGCAGGAGGTACCGCCCATCCCGGAAGACCAAACCGCCTTGCTGTACTTCGTCGGCTACCGGTCGCACACTGCGGTGCAAGACTCGACGGTCGGGGTGTACGAGTCGGGCGACGACTGGGTGGTGCACGTCCGGCGCACAGACTCGGATCACGGCGAGGATACCGTCAGCTTCGAGAGGCACTTGGTGTTCGTGGACGCGGGGGTGCCGGACACGGTGCGGCTCCGCTTCGAGGACACAACACGAGACCCCACGGAAGTCACCTGGTGGTGATGCCCTAATTTCCCCGGTTCGCATCCAACTCGGGTGCGGACCGGGGGAGCGGGGGTTGGTTCGCTTCGGCCGGGTCGGCGGGCGACCGGCCCGGCTAAGTGGCTATGGTGTCACGAACGGGGCCGGAAGCTCACCGTCGCCGAGTCGGCGTTCCCGTGCTGGCGCTAGAGCGATTCAACCGCGATTCGCTGCTGGCGGTCGTGCCTCACGCGAGGCCTTGGCAAGGTCGTGTTTGGTTGGCGAGCAGTGGGTTGCCGATCCGGTGGTGGTCGCGTTGGCGGTGTCTGGTGGCGGCGGCGGTGTTGTCCCGGCCCGGGATCTCCGGGACTGTGATGGCGATGTCGCGCGGGGCGGCCGTCGTGGTCGGCCCGTTCCCGGTCCGCGCTTGCGAGCGGTCCTCGCCGGACGTGGCGTCCCGGGCCCGATGGAGCCCGGTCTCCACGCCCCGGTGGCCCCGGACCCGCTCGGCGACGGCGGCGGGCGGGGCTTGCGCCGCCGGCGCCGCCCCTCGCGCCCTGGACGGTCTTCCCGTCCAGGGCGACCGCCTTTCGGCCGCCCGTCTCG